>JBDTTO010000009.1:0-15779 GCA_039930585.1 Gemmatimonadaceae bacterium | reverse complement strand
TGAACACGACCGGCGCAACGCCGTTCTGGCGCGCGGCCTACGGCACTGACGTTGAAGCGATGAAGTTGCTGATCAAGTACGGCGCCGATCCAAAGATTCCAACAACCAAACCGGCTGGTCCGCAGCGCGACGAAGACGGCAAGCCGATTGAAGACGGCGCGCCAGCCAGCGGTAAAGCCGATCCATCAGGACTGCCGCCGGTTCCGGCAGGCGGACCTGGCGTGTACCCGCTGCACGCGGCGTCGGGCGTCGGTTACGGCGAAGGATTTGCGGCCAACGCACACCGTCACGCGCCGGATGCCTGGTTGTCGTCGGTGAAGTATCTGGTCGAAGAGCTCAAGCTCGATGTCAATGCTCGCGACTATAAGGGCTACAACGCCCTGCATGACGCAGCAGCGCGTGGCGACACGGTGCTGGCGGCGTATCTCATTTCGAAGGGCGCGGACATCAAGGCTGTTAGTCGCACGGGACAGACCGTGACCGACATGGCAAACGGTCCAGTGCAGCGCGTGCCACCGTTCTACGAAGCCGTCGTGTGGTTTGAAAAGGCCGGCTCGAAGAACAGCAACAAGTGCAAATCGTGCTGATGCGCAACTGATCTGTCACGACGGCATGGGTACGAACAAGGAGCGCGGAAGATTTCTTCCGCGCTCCTTTTTGTATCCCACCAGCAACGCGCGCCCATCGCGCGAATTGATGACGTGTTAGTCGATGACCGTCATCGCGGTGGACGGCAGCCTAATGCCCATCATCGTCGTGGCTGGCTTCGTATTCACGTTGCGTGTTGTTGGCTTCGTATGCCTGTTTGGAATCGCGGCGTTTGGCCGCTTTGAGCGCGTGGGTGCCCGCCGTGTGCGCGTACGGCACCGAGAGTTGGCGTTCCAACTCAACAGAAGCACACTTGGGGCACGCGGGCACGCTTGAGCCGCGCACGAGCGCCTCGAAATGGTTGTCGCAGCTTTTGCAGACGAAATCGAAAATCGGCATGATCAGGTGGGTGAATTGACCTACTAATATACCGAAACGACCCGGTAGTATTGCCGTACACCAGTGGGCTGGGTAACGGCACGGTGGATAGGTACTACCTCAAAAACAAGGACGTTTTGTATGCATAAAATTCGATCAGCGGCGATGACAGCTGCTGTGCTGCTTGGTTTGCTGTGTTCGGCTTCAGGTGCCGCGGCGCAGAGCGCCTCGCCCTCGGGCGTTGTCAAGACGAAGGGATTGATGTTGGGCGCACATGCGAGCGGAACGTCGTTGTGGTTTCAGGACGAAGATTCACAACAGGGCGTTGGCGGCGGCGTCATGGCGGGCTGGGGATTCACGAAGTGGTTGATGGTGTACGGTGGCATTGATGGAGCCAAGATTGATTTCAAGGGACCCGGTGATTTCGACGACGAATTCGAGGCCTTGGGACTCAAGAGCAGCTACACGATGATACATGCCGACGTGGGCGCGCGTTTTTCACTCGAGCAAGGAAGTATGGTGGTTCCGTACGCGAATGTGGCGATCACGGGTCGCGTGTTGACCACCGAAGTGCTGAAGCAAGATGTGAGCGTGCATGGTGAGGGCGTGACGTTGGGTGGCGGGGTGCAATTCTTTTTCAATCCGAAGTTTGCACTCGACCTGGGCGTACAGTTTACGGCTGGCGAGTTTGACCGCTACGACGTCGACGACCATTCGGGACCGCTGAAAGACTTTACTGAGGTGAAGAACTCAACATCCGCGCGTTTGAGTGTTGGACTGAAATTTTATCCGCACTTTAGCAGCAAGTAACCCACGTCACACATGACAGATCACCTGCGGGCTCCGAACGGAGCCCGCTTTGTGTTGCATGATGGTGACGACCGACGCACGCCATATTGTTGAGATGATGTAGCCGAGGGTTGAGTGAACATCTTCTACCATGGTGACCAAATGGATGTATTTCGTACGCGGCATACCACGTTGCAACTGTTGTGCTGCTCGTTGATTGTCACCGTTTCTGCATCACGCGCAATTGCGCAGACCGCAACTCCTGCACCGCGATCCGACACCCGCGGTTTTGTATTTGGTGCGCATCTGCTTGGCAACAAGCTGGCGTCTCCATATACACGCGCCGAAAACGATCTCGCATCGGGAGCGATGGTTGGCTACGGTATCACGCGTCAGATCATGTTGTACGCCGGTGTTGACGCGGGAAGCGGAAGCACCGTCGCCTATGAGCAGCCGCAGAATCTTGAAGGTGACGATTTGTTACGGCCATTGGGCGCAAGCATTCGTTATGAACCGGGAACGGTTCAGCCATTTCTGACCGGCAGAACGTCAACGCTGCATGTCGACGTCGGTGCACGCTATTCATACGCGGCACCCACTCGTGCGTGGATTCCGTTTGTTGATGTGGCCGCGACCAATCGTCGAGTGACCACGCACGCGTATGGTCGCGTTTTCCATTCCAGCGGAATGGCGACTACCATCGGCACCGGCCTCCAATATTTCATAGACTCGCGATTCGCCCTTGAAGGTGCGGTGCATTTTGCGACCGGCAAATACAACAAGCAGGAAAGTACCGACTTCAAAGAAACGTTTGACAGAGTTTTCAAGACCGAGACAACGCGATTTTCTGGTGGAGTGCGGTATTACCCGCATATCAGACGCCAATAGGTAAATCTTCGATTGTATTCACAATCCGTTCATCAATCCGTTCGTCAATCCATTCCTCAAACCATTTCTCCGGGATCGCAGCGGCTGGCCTTCGCGGGCAAAAGCATCAAATAATTCGGAGCGACCCATTCCGCACCGCGCCGGGAACGTGCACTGTTGTGGACGCGCTTTCCGAAGTTTGCCGGTCTCTCGAATTCCAGGAGTGACATGCGCATCAGACCGCTCGGTTCAGCGATTGCGATTGCAATCAGTTGCGCCACGATTCCATCAACGGCTTCCGCCCAGAGTATTGGAACACTTATTGGCGCCAATATCGCGAGTATTTCCAACATCGGTGAAGGTGTGAGTGATGTAACGGGCGGATTATTCAACTCCAAGAAACGAATTGGTCTCAAGGGCGGATTCTTTCTCAAGATTCCAATTGCCGGCATGGTCTCGCTCGAACCGGAACTGCTGTATGCACAAAATGGTGTTCGAGTCGAAAGCACTGTCAGCGGCGATGAATCATTCGACGTCGATCTGGGCTACGTGGAAATTCCGGTATTGATGCGCATAGATGTCGCGCGCACCAAACACCTTCATCCGATTCTCATGGCCGGCGGCAGCGCAGCGTATCGCGTGCAGTGCAAGTTTGGTGCATCAAGTTCGGGATCAACGGTTGCGCAAGATTGCGGCGCGACGGGCGGCGCGGATGACCCATTCAAGAAAAATGATTACAGCGTCGTTGGCGGCGCCGGATTGGCCGCCGGACTCGGCGGGTTTGGTGCGTCGTTGCAAGTGCGCTACTCGCAAGGCGTTTCGAACATTGCGAAAGACGACCTTGATACGACCAACAAACCGAAAAACAAGGCGTTCTCGGTGTTGCTGGGCTTCATCTTCTAAGCAAAGCGCGAGTCAATAACGCGCGCGCGTTGCACAAAAAAGCGGGCTCCCAAAGGAGTCCGCTTTTTGTGCAATCGTAATGACGTTCGTGAATCAATCTGAGCGCAACGCATCAAGTGGAGCAACGCGCGATGCGCGCATTGCCGGAACGTATCCGGCCAGTGCGGCCGCGCCACTCAACACAACCACCGCCAGCATCAGCGACGGCACATCAATGGTGCCAATGCCGAAGAACTGTTCGTGCAACAAACGACTCATGCCAAAGGCCAATGGAAGACCGATAACCAAACCAAAAACGGTCAGGCCGAGTGCATCGCGCAACACCATGCGTACAATGCTTCCCGGGACCGCACCGAGTGCCAGGCGCAAGCCGAATTCGCTGGTGCGCCGCATGGTGGCATACGCCATCACGCCGTACAATCCAAGGGCAGACAGAATCAAGGTCAGTGCTCCAAATAGCGTGACCACTCGAGCCACCAGGCGGTCCTGACTGACCGAATCGTGAATGAGCGCGCTGAGGGCATTCACGCGACGCATCGGAATCAACGGATCCGCACCCAACACCGCGCTGCGAACGGCTGCGATTGATTTGACCGGATCACCGGACGTGCGCACCAGCAGATAGAAGTTTTCGGGCGGCTCGCCAATCTGCTTGACTGGAATGTACAAACGACGCTCTGGTGCTGTGCGCAGATCGCGACCATTCACGTCCGCCACGACGCCAACAATTGCGCGCGGAATGCTGTCGTACGTGACATGACGGCCAATCGCACTGCCGCCCGGAAAAAAGTGCTTCGCGAAGGCGGCATTCACGATGACTGCTTTCGCGCCCGTTTCGTTGTCCAGCTCACTGAAATCACGACCCTCAAGCATCTTAGCGCCCGCCGTCCGAAAATAGGACACACCGACATCGTCATAGGCCGAGGAGCTGTCCTCCTCGGTACGCGCGACAAAACCTTCGGCAGTCATTGACGTGTGTGATTCCGTTCCGCTAAAAATGCCGTTCTCTGACAAGCTTGCATCAATCACACCGGGGACCTGTCTGACCCGTCGCAAAATGTCATCCTGCAGCGTGAGCAAACGCGCGCCTTTGTAGCCGAGTTGCTGGGCCTCGATATCCGCAATGAGGACATGACTGCGGTCCGCGCCAACGTCTGCGTTATCGAGATGCTGCATGCTGCGAAGCAACATGCCTGTACCAACCAGCAGCAGCACTGACATTGAAACCTGTGCAACTACCAGCAGGCGACCGGCGCTGAATTTGCCACCGGCGCCGGTGACGTTACGGCCGGATGAGCGTAACGCGGTCGCAAGTTCGACCCGCGTTGAGCGAAGCGCCGGCATCAAACCAAAAAGCGCCGCCGTGAACAGCGAAACCACGGCACTGAACGCGAGTACTCGGCTGTCCAGGCTGGTGTCCAACATGATGCCAGTGCCCTGACCGTTTGCGAGTCGCAGCAATCCCTTACTGCCCCACATTGCCACCACCAGGCCAAGCGCGCCGCCGGCGAGTGCAATGATCAGGCTCTCCGTCAGGAGTTGCTGCACGAGGCGCAGGCGGCTCGCCCCCAAGGCCATGCGCACACTCATTTCGCGCGAACGTGCTGTGGCGCGCGCGAGCAACAGATTCGCCACGTTTGCGCATACAACCAGCAGCACCAGCGCGACGGCCGCCATCAACGTGTACAGCGACTTCGCGTAGGTGGTGCGATAGAGCGAGAACCCATGCGCGCCCGACTCTACCAGCAATGGTTCTTCGCGCAGATCCTTTTCGATGCCAGCGACATCGGACGCCTTCGCGTGCTCGATGAGTGAACGCTTCACGATCGTCGAGGCCTCGGCACGCACCTGTTCGAGCGAGGCCGTATCCTTGCGCCGTCCCATCACCTGCAGCCAACACGTTTTGCGATCCTTCAGCCATTCAGTGTTCAGGTTCACGAACGGCTGCATCGTGAGTGGGATGAACACGTCGATGACTCGGTCAACCAGATCGCCGCTGAAGTTCTGTGCACCAACGCCAATAATTGTGAATGGCGTACCGTTGATTGATAACGTCCGGCCAATGACCGATGGCAATCCACCAAAGCGACTCTGCCAATAGCTGTACCCAATCACGACGACGGGCGCGTCACCGGAAATCCTGTCTTCCTGCGCCGAAAACATTCGACCAGCGGCCGGTTGCTGTTGCAATACCGAGAAGTAATTGCCCGAAACAAATCGACTGGACGGATGCTCCGGTTCGGATGATTTGACCGAGTCGCCACCAACGCGCACATCAAGGCGGCCTGCGCGCCCCGTGGCGTAAACGCCGGACAGTGTTTTCGCGGCATCGCGTAATTCGGTGTACATCGGAAACGAAAACAGATTGGCCTGTTCAGCGCCCTGCGACACCGAACCCACACGATCCGGGTTGCCGATCGTGATCAACTGCTCTGCGTGCGGTACCGGCAGCGAACGCAGGATCATCACATCAATCAGACTGAACATCGCGGTGTTTGCGCCGATACCGAGGGCGAGAATCAACACCGTGATTGCGGCAAAACTCTTGTTGTTGCCGAGCGAGCGAATACCGTACACGATGTCCTGCTTCAGGTCCTGCAATCGATTCACGCGATTCATGGCGCGGTGGTGCTCCCGGTTGATGGCAATACATTCGGTGCGCACAGTGGTGAAATCACCAAACTGTTTGAGCGCTTCTTCACGCGCGGCTTGCGGCGACAGCCCTGACTTCGCGAGCTTCTGTGTGCGCATCGCGAGATGGAATTCCATCTCTTCATCCACATCGCGCTGAACGCGTTGCGCGCCCGATTCAATGCGAAAGGCGCGTTTCTGACGATCAGAATGCGCGTTATGCCGGCCGTCGTCCGACATTGTTATGCGGTGAGCGGCGACGTGGTACGCAACGCGCGACTGGCGGCTTCGACAAACTGGTGCCATGACGAGCTGCCTCTTTCGAGACTCGCGCGCCCAGTCTTGCTCAGCTTGTAGAACTTGGCGTGTCGGTTGTTTTCGGAGAGTCCCCACTCCGACGAAACAAAGCCCTGCTTTTCCAGACGATGCAGCGCGGGATATAACGTGCCCTCACCAATCAGCATCGTGCTGTCAGTGGCCTGATTGATCCACTCGGCCACTGCGTACCCGTGGCTTGGCCCCCAGGTTAGCGCTTTGAGGATGAGAAGATCGAGCGTGCCGCGAGTGAGACTGGTAGAGAGATCGTCCATACGCCGGGGAAGGGGTCGTACGGACGATATCCGAGTTCCCATCGTGACGCAATGGGAGGAATTTGTTGGCAAGATGCGTGCGGCTGGAACCGCGAATGAGCGTCTTAACCCGCAATCATAATCCCGACAATCACGCTAATACTCGCGCAGTTCTGACAGGGAATATGTGCGCGTGTTCAATGTCGCTGTCACTATTTACGCATTCCGGACAAAGAATACACACGTACGTGTTCGACATCATCGTCATCGCGCCACACACCGTACACAAGTGTTGGTGTGAATGCGAGCGGACGAAAACGTGGCGGCATCGTTGCAGCTTCAGCGATGGACGTTGGTGGATCAAGACGCAGCCATTCGTTCTGTTTGTCCGCTTCTGGTGCATAAGTCTGCACCCACAAACGATCGCTGCCACGTTCGACTTCCACGCGTGCGTACGCCGGTTTGTTTTTCGGATACGGCATTTCGGCGATCATCTTTTCGGTAACGCCGCCGTCGTTTCCCTTTACAGAAGCCAATTCGCGTTTGCGATAATCTTCGCGTTCGGAATCGGTGAGTGGCTGCACCGCGCGCGCTACGCGATGTGTTCCTGCAACCGCACCATTTGGGCCATGTTGCTCAATACTCCACGACGCGGCGTCGGCTACAATGAAACCCGACCGCGACCCGCGCACAGACGCCTTTTTGCCAAAGGCCAGATCCCAGTAGGCGACGCCACCGCGTTCGGGTGCGGCGGCCTGCACAAAATGTTCACTTTGTGGCGCGCGAATATCGGTCGGGGCGAGTGCGCCAGTAACAGAATTAATCGTGAAGTATCGCTCGTAAAACATGATCGCGTTTGGTTGCGGCGCCATGCGCGATACTTCCGAAAAGCCAACCAGCAGTGCACCGGAAGGCAGCGCCATCATGTTGGCGGCTGAGCCTAATCCACTTGGTGCCTGCACCACAGGAATTGAGCGAACAAACACTCCATTCTTTGCAAGAATCGAGATGCGGCGCGCGAATCCGTCCAGCACCGCCAGTGAATCACCGAGCAACGTTGCGAACGCCGTGAACGTTGTGTACTCGCCTGGTCCGTTTCCTTTGCGGCCGGTGCGCGAAACAAATTTTCCCTGCGCGTCAAAAACGCGAAGTTTGTTCGTGGCGCCGTTGGCGACAATAAATGAGCCATCGCTTTGCGGGACAATCGTTCGCACGCGTGTGAATTCGAGTTCGCCAGCGCCGTTGAGATCGAAGCGCGGTTGCGCGTCCGCGAGGTTGACCGATCTTGCCGGATTCACATACGACTTTGTCCAGGCGACGGTTTGCGCCGACAGCGCGCTGACGCCGAGCCATAAGCTGATGCCGAACAGGGCGACCGATTTCCGCGCGATTTCAAGACTGTGCGTTTTCGAACAGCGCATGGTGATTTTGGGGCTACGGTTCATTTCGCCAGCTGTCAGTGAGTGCGGAAGAGTAAGCGCAGTCAGGCGCGCTATAACTCGTTGGACGACGCAGAGACGAATGCGAGGAAACACCGCACCTGTCCGTTGATTACGAGCAACCGCTCGCCAGTCGAGAAAGCGATGATGGAAGCGGTGTGAATCTACTGCCAGAACGTATGACGACCAACGCAACAGATTCCTGCACACTCTGCCGTAGAACGAAATGGCGAATCCGTTTCCACCAACTACATTTGCGATATGTACGCGACTTGTTTGTTCTGCAACAATGCTCTCGGCGCAAATGAAGCGCTCGAACATTTTCCCGTCGGCCGTCGGTTGGCATATGATCCCGCGAAGGGCCGACTCTGGGTGGTCTGTCGTAAATGCGAACGGTGGAATCTCTCGCCGTTGGAAACGCGCTGGGAAGCAATTGAGGAAGCCGAGAAGGCGTTTCGTGCAACGCATCTGCGCGTTTCCAGCGACAACATTGGAATGGCACAGTTGAAAGAAGGCGTCGAACTCGTGCGTATTGGTGCGGCGGAGCGTCCGGAGTTTGCGGCGTGGCGTTATGGGGATCAGTTTGGCAAACGGTATCGCAAATATCGACTTGCCTCAATCGCCGCTATGGGCGTGGCGATTCCCTTCGCTTTATCAGGAGTCGCCAATTTTACGGGACTGATTTCTCCGGCAGTCAAGGTGATCATGGACAGCTGGGGAATGACGGGCACGGCGATATCAATGACGGCCACGCTTGGGTTCAACGGCTACTTGAAATACCACGCGTTAAACACTAACCAAATTCCACGCATTTCAGTGCGCGACAACGATGGTCATTTGCTGCGCCTCACACGCGGCAACGCTTCCGGGGCCAAACTCATTCCCGCCAGCCGAAAACACGACTGGCATCTTTCCGTGCCACATGTTGCGGTGCAACCGGCCAAGGGTATTGCAAAGCGATTGGGGCATCGAGAAATGGTCCTGACCCAAAACGCGAGCTCAATTCTTACCGGTGACGCGGCCCAACGCGCACTTGGCAAGTTACTGCCGGTTGCCAACGCGCTTGGCGGAAACAAACGTGCAGTGAGCGATGCACTCGACACGATTAACAACGCGACGGACGTGCAGTCTCTGTTGCGGCATGGCGGATTTCCCGATCCGATGCGCGAACACATGATCGACCTTGAGCTGCAGCGGCACGCGCTTGGCACTCTGGAACCGCGTTATCGTCTCGCGCTTGAAATGGTGTTACACGATGGCGATGAACAACGCGCGATGGACGGCGAACTCAAAGAGCTTGAACAGCGGTGGCGCGAGGCCGAGGAGATTGCGAAGATTGCCGACGACATGTTTCTGCCGGAGAATGTTTCGGCGCAGGTTGAGTCTGAAATTTCAAAGAAGACACGCATTCAATGATGAGTGCTCAATAATCGAATCCCGGAATACGTGACCAACCGCTGATGTATTCAACGTGTTTGTTCTGCAATAACACATTGGGGTCGAACGAATCCATCGAACATTTTCCGGTGGGGAGCCGCATTGCGTTTGACGCCGCCACGGGACGGTTGTGGGTCGTGTGTCGCAAATGCGAGCGCTGGAATCTCTCGCCGTTGGAATCGCGCTGGGAAGCCATTGAAGAAGCGGAACGTGCGTTTCGCAGCACAAAATTGCGCGTGTCGACCGACAACATCGGGATGGCGCAACTCAAGGACGGTACGGAGCTGGTGCGTATTGGAAAACCTATTCGCACAGAGTTCGCGGCGTGGCGATATGGTGATCAGTTTGGGCGGCGGTGGCGGAAGTATGCCGCCGGAAGTGCAGCAGTCGCTGCGGCGCCGGTCGGGCAACTTGTGTATCACGGCATCAACATCGGTAGCTGGTTGACGCATACCTACGGAAATGAACTCTTCCTTCCATTCACACTGGGCGGCACGGTTGTGTTGGGCGCTGGTACTGCGGTCTCGCTGTTTCGGAACTATCGGGATCGTCGAATAAGAGTGAGCATTCGTGATGACAACGGCACGGTGCTTCACGTGCCTCGTTTTTGGATGAATCGTTCGGCGATTGTGCCAGCTACCGGTGAGCGCGGGTTGTCGTTGGGGTTGATGCACTTGCGGGCTTTACAGCCCGGACACGTGACTCGAATGCAGGGCGATCCGGTGAAGCAACAGCACATCACTGACGTTTCGCTCTCGAATCTCACCGGCGAAAACGCGCTGCGTGCATTGTCAACAATTCTGCCGCATATCAATCGCGATGGCGGCACCGCTCGTACCGTGAGTCGTGCGGTTGATTCAATAACCCAGGCAAATGAGTTGTCTCAAATAGTTTCCAACGCGCCAGTTCGCCGCTGGTCCCAGAGTATTCACACCAAGCGATGGGAACGGAATATTTCCACCCTGCCTGCGTCAATTCGCCTCGCGCTCGAAATGTCCTTGCACGAAACCGACGAACGCCGCGCGATGGAAGGCGAATTACACGTGCTCGAACAGCGCTGGAAAGAAGCAGACGCGATCGGAAAAATCGCCGATGAAATGTTTCTGCCTGAAAACATTGATGAATGCGTGCGACATCTCACGAACAAGAAAGAATCCGACGACTGATGTATTCCACCTGCCTCTTCTGCAACGCATCACTCGGTGCCAACGAATCCATCGAACATTTTCCGGTGGGACGGCGACTCGCATACGACGCGGAGAAAGGTCGACTTTGGGTGGTGTGCAGGAAGTGCGAACGCTGGAATCTGTCGCCACTGGAAACGCGCTGGGAAGCCATTGAAGAAGCGGAGCGTGCGTTTCGCAGCACGAAGTTGCGCGTCTCGACCGACAACATTGGAATGGCGCAACTGAAGGACGGCACGGAGTTGGTGCGTATCGGCGCGCCGCCGAAAACAGAATTCGCCGCGTGGCGTTATGGCGATCAATTCGGAAAACGTCAACGGAAATTCTTTGGTCAGGTTGCCGCTGCGGTGATTAGCGGAAAGGTCGTCAGCGAAATTGTCATGAGCACTGCCCTCATTACTTCGGGCTCACTGCTTTCGCTCACTGGCGCTGGTGCGGGCGTGTTGGCTGTGGGTGCATACGGTTTCACGGTATGGAAGGACGGAAGACTCCCGCAATTCGCACTCCGTGATCAACATGGCGAGTTGCGTCGTTACAACAAATATCTCGCGCAACGAGCCATGCTCGCTCCCGCCGGACACGCATTCGAATGGCAATTGCGTATTCCCTATGCCGAGGTTTCAGCCGGGGGACCAATACTGCGCGCGCTTGGTGTTCGCGAGCGGGTGAAAGAGGGAAATAGCGTGATCCTGCGTGACGCCGCCGCAATGACGGCGTTGAGTTCACTGTTACCAACCGCCAACCTTCGGGGCGGAAGCAAACGCGCGGTGCAGGACGCGGTCACCATCGTGAACGACGCGCCAAATCTCAACTATTTGCTCCATCGCGCATCAGTGGCTCAGCCAACATCGTCTCTAATGCAGATGAACGCCACCGCCGGCGAAGTAGCGATCAGCGGACTCCCCGCGGAACTCCGCATCGCACTCGAAATGTCCGTTCACGAAGGCGATGAACGCCGAGCGATGGAAGGCGAACTGCACGAACTCGAACTGCGCTGGAAAGAAGCAGATGCGATCGCAAAAATCGCTGACGAAATGTTTCTGCCGGAAAACATGCAAAGCACGCTGAACGAATTGCGGAACGACGAAAACAAAACAGGACGAGGCGATCGCTGATCCTGTTTGCTATTTGAGTACACGCGATGCCAGAAAAC
Organism: Gemmatimonadaceae bacterium; assembly: GCA_039930585.1. Lineage (GTDB taxonomy): Bacteria > Gemmatimonadota > Gemmatimonadetes > Gemmatimonadales > Gemmatimonadaceae > Gemmatimonas. The sequence goes on along the minus strand of JBDTTO010000009.1, from coordinate 3,841 downwards.
ACAGGGTCGAGCGAATGATCACGGACCCTGTTTCGCATTGCTGAACGCGTAACGACGCCTTCAGCGCGGACGTTTTGTGACGCGTCGCAAAATCAGCGACTGTGCAACGCCAACTGCGCTCGAACCCACCCAATAGAGTCCGACGCCCGCCACCAAACGCCATGTAATGGCAACTGTTACAACGCCAATGATCACCGCGTTCACCTTGTTGTTCACACCGGGTCCGCCTGGTGCAAGCAGCACCGCGAGTGAAGCGGCCGCCGCAGCAATGCCGGTGATGAACACATCCGGGCGTGCGAGATCGGCCATCCACAGAAACCGTCCGGCGCGTGCGGCATTTTCAACAATCACGCGATACACCGCCATTCCCAACGGTGCCTGCACCGCCATGTTGAGCAACGCAATTTTTGGCATCGCCTGAATGTTGTGTTGCTGATGCAGTGCGCGTGTTTCCGTCCACAACCGCTGTGGATCTTTCGCGTGCCTTTCCCGAAGGCGTTTCAATTCGGGTTCAAGCGCACGCAACCGTTCGGCCGATTCACGCGCCCGCAACGCAGCCTTAATGGTCAACGGCAACACGATGACCCGCACAATCACCGACAGCGCAAAAATGGCCGATCCAACACTGCCACCCGCCGTGTGAGCCAGTGAAAGCAGCAAACTGCGAATCAGATCAACGAAAGCCAGCCAGATGGGCATTGTAGCAAGTTCCGGAGGAAGAGATGCGAATCCTACGCGGCCGAACTCGGGCCAGTGTCAAAATCGATTGGCGACGATAAGTTGAGGCCATATGTACTCGACCTGTCTGTTTTGTAGTGCGTCGCTGGGCGCAAATGAAACGATTGAACACTTCCCGGTCGGCCGGCGCCTTGCCTACGACTCGGCTACCGGTCGCTTGTGGGTGGTGTGCAAACAGTGCGATCGCTGGAATCTCTCCCCGCTGGAATCGCGCTGGGAGGCGATCGAGGAGGCCGAGCGGCAGTTTCGGGCGACGAAGACGCGGGTGGCGACCGACAATATTGGTCTCGCCAAACTGAGCGATGGGACGGAGCTGGTTCGCATTGGGAAACCGCCGGAGCTCGAACTCGCGGTGTGGCGCTATGGCGAACAGTTCAGGAAGCGCCATCGCAAAGTGTTGAGGCAGTCGTTCGTGGCGACAGGCGCATTTGCGATTCCGTATTCCTTGCTGATGACGTTTCCAGCAGTTTCGTCGGGTCTGCCTTTATACGCTGGTGTCGTTTCGGCATCCGCGGGACCCTATTTGCAAAGCCTGATTTCCAGGCGCTACGACAAATGGCGTAATCGGACTATTCCAGTTGCGAACGTGCGCGACGAAAAAAACAATCTGCTTCGGCTTACGCAGAATAACGTCAATGCGGCGACGCTTGTCGCAGCTGACGGCGCAGAATTGTCTGTTACGGTACCGCATGTCTCCGTGAGGCCGGCAGCAGGAATGGCTCGGTTACTGCGTAACAAGCAAGAAATGGAAGGTGAGAACGAGTCGGTGTTGCTGCGCGGTGATATAGCATTGCAGGCGCTCGCTGCGATGTTGCCTAGTGCGAATCGGTTCGGTTCAACCAACAAGGGCGTTGAAGCTGCGATGAAAGTTGTACAGGACAGTGATAATCTTTCAACGCTGCTTCGGCGCACATCAAACGAAAGTGTGTATCAGGCGAATCGTTTCGCGAAAAAAATTCCCGGCAATCTCATTGCGTATGCTCCACAGGACGTGCGACTCGCGCTCGAAATGTCGCTACACGCGGATGACGAACGCCGCGCGATGGAAGGTGAGTTGCAGCAACTCGAACAGCGTTGGCGGGATGCGGATGCAATCGCAAAAATTTCTGATGAAATGTTCCTACCGGATTCCGTTGAAGCGCAACTACGTGAATGGCGCGGAGACTCCTGATGTACGCAACATGCATCTTCTGCAACTCATCGCTCGGCGCAAACGAATCGATTGAACATTTCCCGGTTGGGCGCCGCCTTGCGTACGATGGCGCAACGGGACGTTTATGGGTCGTGTGTCCGAAGTGCGCGCGATGGAATTTGTCGCCGCTGGAAGAGCGATGGGAGGCAATTGAAGAAGCGGAGCGTGCGTTTCGATCAACGAAGTTGCGCGTGTCGACGGACAACATTGGACTCGCGCAACTGAAAGAAGGCACGGAGTTGGTGCGCATTGGTAAGCCATTGCAGACGGAGTATGCTGCGTGGCGGTATGGTGATCAGTTTGCGAAACGGCAGCGCGCAGTAATGTTGCCGTTGATCGGACCGTTGGCAATCGGTGGCGCCGGTCTTGCCTGCGTGACCGCCGCAGTTAGCCACACTGGCCAGGCCGGTACGGTCGGACTCACCGCACTTTCCGCGGCAACAGTTTTGAATCTCTCCGGCACCATTGTTAATTCGTTCGCCAGTTGGAGAAGCTCTCAAAAAATTCGTGCCGGCGTTCGTGATCGCGAAGGAAACCTCCTGCATCTTACGCGCATCGACGCACTGCAGTCGTTGATCGTGCTCACGGATCGGATGTTTGATTGGCGACTTCGGGTGCCCCGGCACACGGTCGAGAAAACGAACGTTGTGTCTCAAGTATTAGGTGTCAAAGAACGAACGCGTTATACAGGAAATTTTGCGACGCTGCGTGATGAGGCCGCACTACGTGCATTGTCGATGATCTTGCCGCAGGCGAACTACGCAGGAGCGGGCAAGAAACGCGTTCGCGAAGCCGTTGGGCTGATCGAAGAAGCGCCAAGTATTCACTATCTGTTGCATCTCGCCGGCAGCAACAAGAAAAATCAACGATACGCGGCGTACGAGAACGATGGCGGCAGCACGCTGGTGGGTCTGCCACCCAGCCTGCGCCTCGCGCTCGAAATGTCCCTCCACACCGACGATGAACGCCGAGCGATGGAAGGCGAACTGGCCGAACTCGAACAGCGCTGGCGTGACGCGGATGCAATCGCGAAGATTGCTGATGAGTTGTTGCTGCCCGAAACCGTGCAGACGCGTCTGGATTCTCAAAAATTGGGAAAGGCAGATCCATGAACGCAGTGCCGCAGTCAGCGTGGGTGTTTCGTCCACTCCATGCGTCCGACATGACGATGTTTCACGATTGGCTCACACGCCCACACGTGGAAGAGTGGTGGGGCGCGGCCGACCCCATGGCGGAAGTCGCCGAATTTTATGCGGCCTCAATTACTGAGACCGTTCCGCACTGGTGCTTCATTGCCGAATTGAACGGCGAACCCACAGGATTCATTCAATGGTACACACCAGCCGCCTTTCACGAAGACGGCTGGTGGTTAAACGAACATGATTTCAATGTGCGCGGCATCGATCAATTCCTCGCGAACGCACACCAACTGGGACACGGACTCGGCACATCAATGGTGCGCGCGTTTGTCGCAATGCTGTTTGCAGATGCGACGGTCACGCGCGTGCAAACCGATCCATCACCGGACAACGCCCGTGCGATTCGTTGTTATGAGAAATCAGGGTTTCACGCGCACGCCGAAATTGAAACGCCGGACGGACGCGCGCTGCTCATGTACTGTGAGCGGCCATGAGTTCGGCCTAGCGCGCAGTCTTGAGCGCATTGCCCCACCAGATGTTCGATGGCGCGGCAACCTCCCGTGCTGCCGTAGCCGACAAAACCAAGCGGCTTTCGATTCCATTCAAAGACGGCCGCGAGCAACTATCAGAATCGAGTCGCCTGGCAGCGAATCGGTTGGCCGCCGCCGCCCGCCAGAGCTACGACAGCGCGGCCAACCAGACAGTCTGACCGGATTTTCAATGGGGTCAGAGTCGCCGAAAAATGGTACGGGATTTTCAATGGGGTCAGAGT
>JBDTTO010000008.1:0-15917 GCA_039930585.1 Gemmatimonadaceae bacterium | reverse complement strand
CGGTGACGTTCGACGGAGTCTGGTAGTACGGCTCGAAAATGAGCGCGTCCACGCCAGGGGCGTTCGGACCGGAGACCAGCAGCCGGATCGCGGGCACCTGCAATGCGCTGTTTGTGCTGGACGAATTGCGGAACCAGTCATAGCTCATGCTGGAAATGTCCTTGATCCTGAACTGGTTCTGCGGCGCGAAGTAGTACTCAAAATCGGCCTTCCCACTGCCGTCCGGCGATGAAAAGGCGAGCGATCCATTGCCGCTGCGCGGATTGGCCGTTGTAGGGCCAACAGATGAGTTGTTGCGCACATTTCGCGCGCACCACGTGGCGTAGAACGCGCTGCATGACGCATCAGCTTCAGTCGGCGTGTTTGCGCCGGTGCTGTTTGTGTACGGCGTGCCGCTGCCGTTTACGACAATTGTCTGCGCGGAGATCGGCGCTGCGACCGCAAGCAGACTCGACAAGAAGGTAAATGCACGAACTCGACTCATTCAGTACTCCGGGTGGGGGGATCGATTACATCCCTCCACTGCCTTGCAAATTGTGCGCCTCGCAACGCTGCCGTTCCTGGCGACTTTTATCACTTAAACTCCGCACTTGTCCGCTTTGTTTCCGCCGCCGCCGGCGCTTAACCACCACACGTGTCTCGTTTAGACATCAGTCGTAGCACTTGGCTATTTTCCCGGAATGGATCTCGAACTGGTCACCATCGGCGACGAACTGCTGCTCGGCTTCACCATTGATACGAACGCCGCGCACCTCGCCCGCGAATTCGCCGCAATCGGCGTTCGCATTGCACGCCGCAGCACGGTCGGCGACGAACCCGAAGTAATCGCCACCGCCGTCAGAGAGGCACTGGAGCGCACCGGCGCCGTCATCACCACCGGCGGCCTCGGTCCCACAGCCGACGACCGGACGAAGCCCGTGATCGGCGAAATTTTCGGGCGCACGATGATCCTGGACGAAGACATTCTCGCCGCGCTCGAGGCACGCTGGCTCAAGCGATTCAACGTGAAACTGCCCGCAAGCAATCGGCAGCAGGCAATGGTCCCGTCAGACTGCACGATCCTCAAAAACAATCACGGGTCCGCGCCCGGCATCTGGCTGGAAGACAAGCGCGGCTGGGTCGCAATGCTTCCCGGCGTACCACGTGAAATGCGCGGCATGCTGGCCGACACGCTGTTGCCTCGAGTGCGCGATCGCATGCAGTCACAGTCATCCGCCGCGCCAACTGTGGTCCGCTCACGCACGCTCCGAACCGCCAACATCGCCGAGTCCGCACTGGCCGATCGTTTGGGTGAACTCGCGGCCGGCGTGAATGGACTGCCACTCGCATTTCTTCCTGGCAACGACGGAGTTGACCTCCGGATTACTGTAAAAGAAGTGCCGTCAGTCGAAGCCGAGCGACAGCTCAACGCGGCGGCCGCGCTCGTCGAAAGCAAAGTCTCGAACTTTATCTACGGAAACGAGCAGGACGACATGGCGTCGATCGTGCTCTCGATGTGCGCTGAGCGGGGAGCGACGGTAGCGGTCGCGGAGAGTTGCAGTGGTGGCCTGTTGGGTTCGCGCTTTACCGCGATTCCCGGTTCGAGCGCGATCTTTCAGGGCGGCGTCATCTCCTACAGCAACGAGTCGAAAATTCGCGACCTGGGCGTCGACGAACGCATTATTCAGGAATTCGGAGCAGTCAGCGAAGAAACTGTTCGCGCGATGGCGTCCGGCGTTCGTCAACGATTTGGCAGCACCATTGGCCTCAGCATCACCGGCGTCGCGGGTCCGGGCGGCGGCACACCGGAGAAGCCAGTGGGTACAGTTTGGGTGGCCGTTGATATTGCGGGCGATGTACAGGCGGTTCGTGCCACGATGCCCGGCGATCGAAACGAAATGCGTTATCGCAGTACGCAACTGGTGTTGGATCGGCTGCGGCGGGCGCTTGCCAGCCTGCCTCCGTCCGCAGGTTGGACCGCCGACGACTAAGCGCCCGATATGCCGTTCCCAACAAACTTTCAGTGGTGCACCCCGTATATGCTTCAACGGGCGATGCGCCTTGTCACAGCGCAATTCTGTGGCAGTATGCAGCAGGATCATGCACCGTCAGCTTTCCAAACATGACCGATCCCAATAAATCCGCCGACAACGCCAGCGATTCATCAGCCGACACCGATACGGTGACCGGCGCAATCTCTGACGCGCCCGCAACAGAAATGGATGGCACGTTGCAGCAGCAACTGGATGCTGCACGCGACAAACATCTGCGACTTGCCGCCGAATACGACAACTTCCGCCGACGTGCCGCAAAGGAACGTCAGGAAGCCGGATGGCGCGCGCAGGGCGATCTCGTGCGTGGCCTCATCGACGCCATTGATGACATCTCGCGCTTCGCACATGTCGATCCAACTACGGTTGATTCGAAGACCGTTGTCGACGGCGTGCTCATGGTTGAACGCAAAGTGCTCAAGTCACTCGCGGGTCACGGACTCGAGTTGATCGATCCGCTGGGTCACGTGTTTGATCCCGCAAAACACGAAGCAGTGAGTACAGCTCCCGCGGCATCCGCCGAAGAAGACGACACTGTCGCTGCTGTTTTCCAGGTTGGCTACATCATCAACGGACATTTGCTTCGGCCGGCGCGCGTCGTCGTCAAGCAGTGGTCCGGCACGCCTGTTTCCTGATTTCCACCGAACACACGAATGGCCAACGCGAAGGATTATTACGTAGTACTCGGCGTTTCAGCGTCGGCAACGGCGGAAGAAATCAAGAAGCAGTACCGGCGTCTGGCCAAGCAGCACCACCCCGATGCCAACGCGAGCGATGCAAAATCCGCTGAACGCTTCAAGGAAATTTCCGAAGCGTACGGCGTGCTTGGCGACGTGGAAAAACGCAAGCAGTACGATGACATGCGCCGGCTTGGTGCATTTGGCGGCGGCAGCGGATACAGCAGCGCGCGCAGCGGGGCTCGTCCGCAACCCGGTGGACCACAATCGCAGCAGACCTATCAGGATTTTGACGTCGGCGGCATTGGCGGACTCGGCGAAATTTTTTCGCAGATGTTTGGCGGTGGTGGCGCACGCCCGCGAGCACGTGCACCCGAACGCGGTGACACGATTGAAAAAACTGTCGACGTTCCATTTCGCGCCGCAGCAACTGGCGGCAAGGTCGAAGTTGAACTCGAAGTGAACGAAGAATGTGGCACGTGTCATGGCAACGGTGGCGCACCGGGTTCAAGCTTGCGCCCGTGCGGTGAATGCAAAGGCCGTGGTGTGATTTCGTTTGGACAGGGAAGTTTTGCGGTAAATCGCCCGTGTCCGGTGTGTATGGGTCGTGGTCAGATTCCGTCAGAACGCTGCCCAACGTGTAACGGTGTTGGTGAAGTGCGCTCGGTCAAGCGTGTGTCTATTTCCGTTCCGGCGGGCGCCGAGAGTGGAACCAAGGTGCGCTTGAAAGGACAGGGGCCAAAAGGAACGGCTGGTGGTGTTCCCGGCGATCTGCTCATCACGTTCAACGTGCTGAAAGACAAGTTCTACAAGCGTGATGGACTTGATCTCGTTGCCAGCGTGCCGATCAACATTGCGCAGGCCACACTCGGTTCGCGCGTGAGCATCAAAACGCTGGACGGCAAGAAAGTCGCAGTTCGTATTCCATCGGGCACGAGTTCGGGAAAACGTTTCCGAATCTCCGGCCAAGGCGTTGAGAAAGATGGAAAACGCGGCGACCTGTATGTCGAAATTGCAATTGCCGTTCCGGATGAACTCTCCGAAGCACAAGAGAAAGCCATGCGAGAGTTTGCCGAAGCCGGAGGGCTCAAGTTCTGATCGCGGCAACGTTGCGCGAAAACATGCGCACCGATCAACGCATGCGTCGTGCTGCCGGCGCTTCGTGTCGTGCAATCGCGATTGTTTTCGCTCTTGTTGGTATGAACGTTTCGTTGCCGTCATTTTTGCGTGCGCAGACCGCTCCATCGGCGTCGCCGAATGCGGCCATGGTCTCGGCACCTCACGTCAGTCGCGCTGACTCGACCGACGGTGACTTGTCTGGTTGGCGCTTTGATCAGTGCCTCGGCGGACTCACGTACGGCGCGCCGCTCAAGCTTGCAGTTTCGTGGGCAGGTGGAATGCGCAAAGAACTCGACAGCGGTCAGGATGTGTGCGCATTTGTGTCACCCAAAATTGGATTGGGCGGTGCGAGAATCAGCGCAGGATTTGCGCGCACGTTCGGAACGTTCGGTAGCGGTCTCGCCGTGAGCGGCGGAATACTTCGTACGTTTGGTGCGCCTTCGTATGCTGATCGCATGAGTACATACGCTGGTGGCTCGTTGCATGTATTTCCGATTCTTGGAATCGGATTGGAACTTGGTACGTACCATCGTCTCGGTGGCGTTGACGGTCAGGGACGCAAATCAATCATCATCTGGTCCGCTGGATTCGGCTTCTGAACTATTCGTTTCTGACAATCAGCGGCAGTTTGCGCGCCGGTTCGGTGAACGGCGAAGTGCTGAAGGCGCTATGGGAGTTGTCGGGTGACAACACCGAAATCACGCAGTACGACGCCCTCGCAACGCTGCCGCACTTCAATCCTGATCACGAAGCATCGCCGCCAGCTTCAGTGCTTGAATGGCGTGCGCAATTGCAGAACGCACAAGCGGTGATCATTTGCAGTCCGGAGTATGCGCACGGCGTGCCGGGGGTACTTAAGAACGCGCTGGACTGGGTGGTTGGTAGCGGTGAGTTCATGCACAAGCCGGTGATGTTGATCAACGCATCAGCCAATTCGCAGTTTGCTGTGCCTCAACTCAACGAGACGCTGACTGTGATGATGGCCAACGTTCAAACGATCACCCTGTCGTTGGTCGGCAAGAAGCGCGACGAACTTTCAATGCGACTGGACGACACTGTTTCAGCCGAACTCCGCGGCGTGCTTGAAGCAATGACCAAAGCAGTCGACGCTGCACAGGCGAATCAATAAAAAAAGAACTGGCTGAGCAAGTGAGGATTGGCCAAGACGGGGTGAAGCGAAGTTGAACCGAGACGACTAAGCCCGCTCCGTCGGTGGCGTCTGCTGAAAGTTTTTTTTTGCGAACCGCGAACTACGCAGCCAATATCGGCAACGAGATGCGCTTTGTCGGCTCTGCCGCACCACGTTCAGCGCGCTCGATCACACCGCCGCCCAACACAATGTCGCCGTCGTAAATCACGAGTGATTGGCCCGGCGTAATCGCTGTAGCCGACTCCAACAGCGACAGTTCAATCGCATCAGCAGTGCAGCTCGTGATGTTGGCCAACACCGGCTTCGCGCGATGACGAATCTGCACACTTACTTGTGAGCCGACAGCTGGCGGATCAACCAACCAGTTGAGCTCACGCGCTTCGAGTCCGCGTCCCTGCAATGCTTCTCGCGGACCGATTACTACGGTGCGCGTGCCCGGCTTGATGTCCACCACAAACATCGGCTGATCAAAACCGCCAGGCAGTCCCTTGCGCTGACCAATCGTGTAGCGCGCAAAGCCCGCGTGTTCACCAACCACTTCGCCAGTGTGCAACACAAGCGGGCCTGGTGACAGCGAAGGCGCGTCATTGCCGAGGTGCTCCAACAACACGCGCACGTGATCTCCGTCCGGCACAAAACAGATGTCCTGACTCTCCACCTTTTCGGCTGTCCGCAAACCGAACTGGCGCGCAATCGCACGCGTCTCCGGCTTCGTTTGTCCGCCGATCGGCAACATCAAACGATCGAGCACCGGACGCGCGATGCCCCACAGGAAATAACTCTGATCTTTTGCGGGATCGAGGCCGCGCTCCAGCACACGCACGCCGTTGCGTTCATTTATGCGCGCGTAGTGACCGGTGGCCAGCCACTTCGCATCAATCGCGTCGGCCTTCACCAGCAGATCGTGAAACTTGGTGAACGTGTTGCACCGCACGCAGGGAATGGGCGTCCGACCACGCGCATACTCCTGCACGAAATCCTGCAACACGTCGTGACCAAAACGATCAACGAGATTGAGCACGTAATGTGGAATGCCCAGCTTGTCGCACACGCGACGCGCATCGCTGGTTGAGTCCAGCGAGCAACACGGACGATCAGGTACATCACTGCCGTCTTCGTGCAGCTTCATTGTCGCGCCGACTACGTCGTAGCCTTGTTCAACCAACATCGCGGCTGCAACAGACGAATCAACGCCGCCGGACATCGCCACCAACACACGTTCGCGTGCCACTGTCAGTCTCCGGCGTGCGACAGTGCAGGAGCCGATACGCGCGCGCTGCTTCCATTGCCGCGCGCCTTGTTGGCTAACATCGGCAAAACTTCAAGCACGCGATCAACTGCGGCGTCGTCCGTCAACATGCCCGTTGAAAAACGAATGGCGGCATTCGCCATATCAACCGTCACGCCCATTGCGCTCAATACATGCGATGCACTCACACTACCGCTCTGGCACGCAGAACCTGCTGAGCATGCGATGCCGCGCAGATCCAACGCCATCAGCATCGACTCGCTGCTGATACCTGGAATCGAAACGTTCGTGATGTGTGGAGCACGCTCGGCGCTCGCCCCGTGAATGACTGCGTCAGGAACCTGTGCGAGAATTCCCTGTTCGAAGCGTTCGCGCAGCGCGAGCAATCGTGTACACTCGTGCTCGCGCTCGGCGACAGCCAATTCTGCCGCGACGGCGAGACCAACTGCAAACGCAACATTCTCCGTTCCGGCACGGCGTCCGCGATCCTGCGAGCCGCCAATCATCATCGGTTCCAGCTGCGTGCCACGACGAATGTACAACGCGCCAACTCCTTTGGGCGCACCAATCTTGTGTCCGGAAATCGCCAGCAAGTCAAACGGAATCTCGCGGGCGTTTATATCAATTTTCCCGAATGCCTGCACACCGTCGGTATGAAAAACAGCGCCGACAGATTTTGTATGCTCGGCGATGCGTTTGATCGGCTGAATGACACCCACTTCGTTGTTCACCCACATCACACTTGCAACTGCAACCTGCTGATCAACCATCTGCGCAAATTTTTCTTCGTTTATCAAACCCGATGCATACACGGGCACGATCCGCTCTTCTCCACCTTCGCGCGCTACTTCGTGCACCGTTGCGAGAACAGCCTTGTGTTCGATCGGCGTGGTAACCGCGGCAATACGTCCTGAGGCGCGCAACATGCGAAACACGCCGAGTATTGCGAGGTTGTCGCCTTCGGTGCCGCATGACGTGAAGCACAGTTCGTCGGCGTTTGCGCCCAGGCAGGCGGCGACGCGTTCACGAGCCTCATCAAGCGCAACGCGCGCGTCCCGGCCCCAGCGGTGTACGCTGGAAGGATTGCCGAAGCGCGCGCCAAAATAGGGCGCCATAGCCTCCAAAACTTCCGGCTTGACGGGCGTCGTTGCGGCGTGATCGAAATAGACTGGTTCTGGCATCTCAGTAAAATACCCGGAGCTGGGGTATGCGGCACCTGCAAATGGACTTGTGCCCTACCTGTCACTGGTCCTGCGCCAAATGTCTTTGCGGGGCGACATTGGCACCGCCCGCCCGTCCCACTCGTAAGGTCGTGGAGCTACCGTTCGGTAGCCCATCCATTTCGCCCTGAGCCCGATGTTTGCCACCTGTCTATACTGCTCCGCCAGCCTTGGTCAGAACGAAGTCATCGAGGCCTTTCCAGTGGGACGGCGGCTGGCGTTTGATTCGGTACATGGACGCCTTTGGGTGGTGTGCCGAGGATGCGAGCGCTGGAACCTCTCCCCGCTGGACGAGCGCTGGGAGGCCATCGAGCAGGCGGAGCGACTGTATCGCGACAGCCGGCTGCGGGTGTCCACCGACAATATCGGGCTGGCCCGCCTGCGCGAGGGGCTGGAACTCGTGCGTATTGGCGAACCGCAACGCCCTGAAATGGCGGCATGGCGTTATGGCGATCAGTTCGGGCGCCGGCGCAACCGGCAGCTGTTGATGACAGGCGCCGCGGTTGGCGCCGTGGCCGCGATCTACGCCGGTGGAATGGCGCTTGGTGTCAGCATGGTCAGCTTTACTGGCATCGCGGCTAACGGTGGCATGTGGGACGCGATCGTGAATGGTTCGCCAAAGAAGCTGGTCGCGCGCATTGCAGCGCCAAATGGCGAGCTGCTCACGGTGCAGCGCCGTCACGCGCGCATGTCCTCGGTGATGAAGTCAGTTCGTGGTGACCCATTCATGCTGAGTGTTGAACACACCGGCGGCACGATGGTGCTTACGGGACCTGAAGCAATGCGGGCCGCCCAGCAACTGTTGCCAACGGTGAATCGCTTTGGCGGCAGCAAAGCTGCGGTGAACGAGGCGGTGTCGTATCTGGAAGATGCGGGTGGTCCGACCAATACGATGCAACGCATTCAACAAGCGTACGGAATTGCTGGTTCGAGCACAGCAAAACGATCAAAGCGCGGCGAAATTCAACTGAGTAAAGTGCCGGGTGTGTTGCACAACCTTCCGCTCAATCAGCGTCTCGCTCTGGAGATGGCGTTGCACGAAGAGCAGGAACGTCGTGCCATGGAGGGCGAACTGGCGGAATTGGAAAAGGAGTGGCGTGATGCGGAAAGTATCGCGCGCATCTCGGATTCCATGTTTGATACACCGGAGCTTGAGGGCAAACTTGCTGAACTCAAGAATGCGGCGCATCCGCATGATGATGGAGATTCGTCAAACAAATAGTTTGACTTTGCGCGATTGACGAAACGGCGACAAATGGACGCGGATCTTTCAGATTCAAAAATTCGATCTTCGCCCATTTTTTTTCGGCTAAACGAAATCCAGATCGTCCAGCGACTTTGGCCAGTCGCCTTTCAATAATCGCGACATCGCGCGATCGGCCAGCAGGCGTCCATCCGTCTGACAACGTGCGCAATAGTTCGTTTCGTTGGTCGCGTAGCGAATGCGTTGCACCGGCGAGCCGCAGTCCGGACACGGCAAACTGTATCGTCCGTGAACGGCCATCCCCTCGTGAAACGCTGTTACTTTTTCCGGGAATCCGGTGCCGGTTTCCTTGCGCAATTGATCCGTCCACAGCCTGAGAATTTCACGCGTGGCGTTGAACAACCGTTCGCCTTGTTCCGGTGTGACGCGAGATGACAACATCAATGGCGACAAGCGCGCGCGGTGCAGGATTTCGTCAGAATACGAATTGCCAATGCCTGAAAACAGTTTCGGATCCGTCAGCGTGCGCTTGAGCGTGTGATTTTCCAGATGCACACGTTCGTTGAACTCTGCAAGTGAAATTTCAAGCGGCTCCAGACCACCACGATCAAACAATTTGAGTTCGTTGGCATTTGCCAATGCATGCAGCGACGCGCGACGTTTCGTTCCCGCTTCGGTCAGCACCAACGTTCCATTGGGAAAATCAAACGCCACCAACGCAATACGTCCGGGCGGTTTTTTGCCCTTTGCAAGCCACTTGAAGCGTCCCGCAATCATCAGATGAATGACCAGGTAGCCCGCGTCCTTCACCTTGAACACGAGACGTTTTCCCAATCGCCGGATCGATTCAATTTCGTGGCCCACAAATTCGCCGATTGGCGGTGCTACCGAGCGTAGAATGAACGGCGACAATAACCGAATGGCTTCAATGGGCTGTCCAACAATTCGCGCCGACAACGCTTCGACATAAACAACTACGTCCGGAAGTTCAGGCACGACGTTACACGCGTTCGGCTAATTCACGCAGTACCGCGCGCACGGGTGCGGCGTCCATGCCGACCAGTAGAATTGGTGCGGCAGAGAGGTCGTACCAGCCCGGAGTTACACCATCGAGCGAGAGGTTCTCGAGCACGTAGGCACCTCGCACAAACAACTCGTGATGCACCGGCAACGTCTTGCTGTGTCGGTCATCAACACTTGGCGCGTCGGTGCCAACCAAACGTGTTCCGCCTTTGACCAGCCAGCTTGCTGCATCTTGTGCGAGCACTGGCCATGCATCCGGAAACGTGCCACTGGCAATACAGCGATTGGTTTTGAGCAGCAATCGCTCCGGAGCTTCTCCTGCAAACTGTTCCTGCAACCATTCAAGCGACAACGTGAACGATGCGGCACTGGCATCCAACACATACGCCACGCCAATGAACGCAGACAGCGGTAATGTTTCGCTGGCGCCCCAACCATCCTCGACGTGCAGCGGTGCGTCCGCGTGCGTGCCAACGTGCGGACTGCATTTGATTTCGCTCAGGTTAACCGACTCGCCATCGCTGCGCTTTGCTGTCCATCCGCACGAGAACGGCGTGTCGCCGGGCCATTCAGGTGTGGTGGTTGAGACCGGAACACTGATGTCGATGAGCGGGCGCTCCGGCGCCGCCAGCCGTGAAACAACCGTGATTGCGGGCACCGGCTATTACTCAGCGCGCGCCATAAAATTTACTGCGCACCGCCCAGAGCGCCGGGAAAAAGCGGTGCGCAATGGTGCGTTGCAAATATTTTGCGCCCAGTGTTCCGCCGGTGCCGCCGGTCTGTGGGCCGATGATGCGCTCCACCAATTGCACATGCAAAAAACGCCAGCGCGCAAAGTGTTGTTCGTACTCCAGCAACCCTTCCGCCAATAGAAACAACGGCGTTGGTGCGGGGCCGGTGTACAACTCTTCCAACGTGGTTTTCTCGTGTTCAACAACCGCTTCGAACAACGCCTGTAACGTTGGACGCGTCAGAATCTGCGCGATGGCGTCCGGCATCGGCCCATGTTCGGTCAGCGCCTGAATAAAGTGCGGATCGCGTAGTCCGGACGCCGCTTCAATTGCCCGAAACTGTACGCTTTGCGAACCGCTGGACGAACCGAGATATGTGCGGAACTGCGCGAAACGTTGCGGCGGCAAAGTATCCAGCGCGGACAATTGCGATGCCACAATGCTCATGAGCGCATTCACCCGACGCACGGCGAGCAACGCATTCATCACGTCGTTGTCCTGCAAGGCAACAACCATCGCGTCAATTTCGTGCAGCAATACCTTGAACCACAGTTCGCTGGCCTGATGCACCACGATGAACAACAGTTCGTCAGGATGTTCGGGCTGCGACTGGGGCGTTTGCAAACTCAGCAGCGACTGCAGCTGCAGGTAATCGCCGTAGTGAATGTCATGACCTTCAGTAGTCACAATAAACTCTGATCAAAACGTGGATACGCCCAATGACATCACATCATCAACGCGCATGGTTTCGTCCGTCCAGAATGGCTCGCCATACCGGCAGCGAATCAACGAACCGTAATGCGCCGCCTGATGCGTGATGATGTCATACAGCGGTTCCCCGTTGGGATACACCTCGCCGGCCTGAATTTCACCCGAGAACTGCGAGTCATAACACCTGACCGCGTTCATCTTGGCCTGAAACTGGTCGGAGATATCAATTACGAATGTTGGCTTGACGGTATCTTCGCGGTACGTCAGCACGTGCAACAACTTGAACGGCCGATGTTTGGGTTCACCCGGCGCATACTTTGTAAGACCGGCCAGAAAACACGCATCACGCACGAGTTCAGCGGCCAACCGATGATCCGGATGTCGGCTGTGCGTCGCCGGCGCAATCACAATGCGCGGACGAAATCGCCGCAGCGCGTTCACGAGCAACGCACGAGTTTCGTTGGTGTTGTGAATGCCGGCGTCGGGAAGGCCGAGATTTTCGCGAACACTTACGCCTAATATCGCCGCCGCCGCCGCCGCTTCCTGCCCCCGCAACTCTGCAGAACCGCGCGTTCCCATTTCACCTTGCGTGAGATCCAGTATCCCAACACGGTGTCCCGCATCAACGGCCTTACGAAGCGTTCCTCCGCAAGTCAGCTCGGCATCATCGCGGTGCGCTGCAACCGCCAGGAGATCAACATGTGACATCAGCGCACGTTACTGACCGAAATCGCGTCGCGCTAGTTCGGTTCCGGTTCGGTTGATGGTTTTGAATCGGCGCAGCAACTACTCGTGGCGCAACGCCTCGATTGGGTCGAGCCACGCAGCACGGCGGGCCGGCAGCATGCCAAACACAATGCCGATTCCCACCGATACGCTTACCGCAATCGCAGTTAACGCCGCCGGAAACGACGTATCAATGCCCATGACCCGCGTGGCCAGGCCGCCCATCAGCAATCCGAATAGAATGCCAAACACGCCACCAATCCCGGTCAGCGTGGCTGACTCAATGAGGAACTGTGCGAGAATGTCGCGTCGCGTGGCCCCCATGGCTTTGCGCACGCCAATTTCGCGCGTGCGGCTTGTGACCGACACTGTCATGATTGCCATTACACCGATGCCGCCCACCAGCAGCGCGACACCCGACAGCACAATCATGACCAGAAAGAAGATGCCGGAAATGCTGTTGAACGTGTCCAGAATCTGATCCTGCGTAATGACATCAAAGTTGTTTTTGTTGGCCGGTCGCAGACGCCGAAGTTCACGCAGGGACATTTTTACAGCATCCTGCGCTTCTTCGACGGTAATGTTGACGCGCGGTTTTACCGGAATAAACAACGCATTGGTTTTGTCGATCTTGAAATGGCGATCCATCAGGCGGTACGGCATGATCGCGCCCACCGATTGTCCCGGCGGCGCAAAGATGTTGGCCGGTTCCTGCCACACGCCGATCACCTGCACGGCAATTCCCCCAACGCGCACCCAATTCTCCAGTGGATTCTCAAGGCCAAACGTCGTGAGTGCCGTTTTCGCCTGCAGCACAACGACGGGCGCAGCCGACGAAAGTTCGGACGCAGTAAACCACCGTCCACTGGTCAGTTCTCCACCTTGAATGAGCGGAAATCCGTCGTCCGCCCCAAACACCGCAACATTTTGCGTATGAATTCCGCGATACTCGACGCGCGCCAATACCTGCGCCCACAATGACGCGTATTCGATTTCCGGCAGTGCACGAATGCGTTGCGCCTCTTCTTCGGACAAATCCGGCCGGATGCGCACGTAAGCCGGCAGCATGTCAGGATTGAGCGGCGTCTGTGAAAAAATCTTCATCACATAAAACGTGGTCGGACCGGCAACTTCAATTGTGTGCACGATCTGATCACGAATGCCTTGCACAAGGGCCGACATCGTCATCACCGTCGCAACACCAATCACTACGCCCAGAATAGTCAACGCCGAGCGGAGCTTGCTGGACATGAGTGCCCCAACCGCAATGCGCACGTTTTCAACGAAAGCGCCGAGACGCCGGGCAACGATGTTCGCGGTCATGTTTCGGCTCGCATCGCGGTAATCGGATCGAGTCGGGCCGCACGCGCCGCTGGATACACGCCAAACAAAACACCAACCGTCGCGCCCAGTGCGAGCGACAACGCAATGCTCCACGGTGTGACACGGGCTGGCAGTGGTGAGACAGCAGCGATAATTGCCGCCAGTGACCATCCCGCCAATACGCCCAGCATACCGCCGGCCACCGCGAGTGCAACAGATTCCGCGAGGAACTGCCGGCGAACATCAGCCGAAGTTGCGCCGACAGCTTTTCGAATTCCGATTTCATGGGTGCGTTCGTTGACCGCCATCAACATGATGTTCATGATGACGATACCGCCGACCAGAATTCCAATCGCAACAACGGCCGGTACAACGGCAAACAATACACTGGTTAGTTGATCCCAGAATGCCACAAGACCTGCCGCCGTATCAATACTGAAATTGTCCGCGTCACCGGGCCGCAAGCGCCGCGACATGCGCATGGCTTCCTTCGCGCGCGAAATGCCCGGAGCAACTTCTTCAGCCGTCCGCATCTTGACGGAAATCGTTGTCGTTTGCCGGCGACCGTACATCGATTCGAAACTGCTGATTGGAAGCAACACGAAACCGTCAAACGATTGGCCGAGCACACGTCCCTTCGAGCCAACCACTCCAATAATCGTGAAGTGCGTGCCCATGATCCGAATGTCACGTCCAACGGGATTAACGTTCTCGAACAATTTCTCCGCAACTTCAGAACCGATTACAGCAACAGGACGACGTTCCGCAATGTCAACCGGATCAAGCGATCGTCCTGATGTGAAGTGATAGTCCTGCACTATTTGAAACTCGGGCGTCACTCCAAAGATCTGCACACTTCCCAGCGTGCGATCACCCCACAAAACATCAGCCTGCGGTGTTGGCCAACCGGATTGCAGACTCACCGCCATTGCATCCGGAAATGCTTCACTCACTGCCTGCGCGTCGCTCTCCGAAATGCGCGGCCGGCGCGAGATGAGCCGCATGGCTTCATCATCGTACAATCCCAAACTGATTGGCGAGCGCCGGACCTGAAAGGTGTTCAGCCCAACCATCGCCTGCGTAATGTTTTCGGTGACGTACGCATTCATTCCCTGAATGATCGCGACAACGGCCACCAGAAATCCAACGGAAACAATCATTCCCAGCAGCGTGAACAGCGTGCGCAGCGGGTTGACGTACAGTTGGACGAGGGCGACGCGAATGATGTCTGCGAAACGCATTTATGAAAATTGCGCTACCGCTGCAGTCTGCAACAGGAGCGCAATCAAAAGGTGAAATGGTTTAACCGGCACTGACCATTCCCGGCTATTCGTGTCTGAGCGCGTCAATCGGGTCCAGACGCGAAGCTCTAAGTGCTGGCAACATTCCAAAAACGATGCCGGTGACGACGCTGGCGCCGACGGCGCTCAACACGGCCGAGGCGGGCACGGAAGCGGGCAGGGGTGTGTAGGCCTTGATCACGCCTGCCAGTATCGCACCGATTCCGAGGCCGATTCCAGCGCCCAGTGAAGTGAGGGTCGCAGCTTCAACCAGAAACTGCCACAGAATGATCGCGCGCGTTGCGCCCAATGCTTTTCGCACACCAATCTCGCGCGTGCGCTCGGTAACCGAAATCATCATGATCGCCACGACGCCAACTCCGCCAACCAGCAGCGCGACTGCAGACAGAGCCAGTCCAACCATGAAAATTGCACCAAAGAGCTGATCAAACGTTTCCATGATGCGATCCTGCGCAACAAGCGCAAAATTGTTTGGCGCGCCCGGTTTGAGTCCGCGTTTTGCTCGAAGCATTTCTGTCACGGCGTCCATTGCCGTTGACTGAGAAACTTCCTCGCGTGGTTTGACGGAAATTCGAAGTCCGCGACGGTACAGATTGAGATGCCGATACGCCGACAACATTGGGAAGATGGCTCGCGGCTTGTCAGGGCCACGTCCGTCCATACTCTTGAGAAAACCACCTTTGGTATGAAAAACACCAATGACCGAGAATGGCTTTCCGTAAACAGAAACTTCTTTGCCAATAGGATCAGATTCGCCAAACAATTTGCTGGCCAGCGAATCGTTCACCACGACAACGTATGCGCCTGCATCGTGTTCCGATTGCGAAAAACTGCGTCCGGGCGAAATATCAGCGACGTCAGTCTGAATCCATTCGGTGCTCTGCGCATCATACCCAACATCTTTCAGCTCTCGTCCACGATAGCTGAAATTGGCGGAGCCGCCAAACATCGCTGTGGCCGTTTGAATTTCCGGCAGCTTTCGAATGGCTTCCCACTCGCCGACAGTGACCGGTGGATTTTTGCGATCCGGACACATTTCGTCCGTGCCGTCACACGAACTGAATCCGATGCCGCGGCGCGCCACCGAAAACGTTGTTGCACCGAGTTCATCGAGATCCGATTGAAAACTCTGGCGAACGCCATGTACGGTTGCGCCCATGGCGACGACAACAAACACACCAATCGCGACGCCGGCAATTGTGAGCGCAGCGCGAACCCGATTGGCGCGAATCGCTTCGAGTGCCATGCCAATGCCTTCCAGCGCCATCAGAACACGATCAATCACTCGCATGGTCTACTCCTGCCTCAGCGCAGCGATGGGATCGAGGCTCGCGGCCCGACTAGCCGGATAAATTCCCGCTGCGATACCAACGCCGGCTCCAACAGTCAGCGCAGCAAAGATGGACCACGGAGCGACCGCCGCGGGCATTGGCGTTGTTGCCGCAATGATTGC
>JBDTTO010000007.1:0-16280 GCA_039930585.1 Gemmatimonadaceae bacterium | reverse complement strand
TGCCAAACTGTTCCTGAAATGCGCCGGCACCTTCGTAGTCGCCGTTGCCTTGCACTGTGAGAATTTTCTCGCTCAACGCGTTCATGCCAGCCTGAAATTTCGGAAAATCAACGCGATATTTGCCGGTGGTTGAATCGCGCGTAAATGCACCGGCTTTCTGAAGAAAATTGAACGCCGCAATGTTGGCGCGACCGTGTGCGTCGGCACCACCAAATCGCACGGAGCGAAACAGGCTGGCCAGAAAGCTGACGTAGTTGGCGCGAACATCTTCACCTTTCAGTTCGCCTTGTTCGTTCAGTTTCTGCACCATGTAGAGGCCGAGTATGTCGGCTTTGCCTTCTTCGAGTGCACTGTAGCGTTCTTTCAGCGACGTGCGGACCGTACCTTTGTTATTGATTGTGTTCTTGATACCAAGTCCGTGCGCAACTTCGTGAAACATCGTGTTTTCGAAGAACGCGTTGAAACTGAGCATCGCCAGTTGATCGGCATCAATCAGCTCGCCGGCAATTGGCATCAGAATTTTGTCAAACTTTGCCTGAATGACATTCTTGAGCTGTAACCGACGCGTGCCTTTCTTGAGCTGAACTTCTTCGTCGTTTGGCAAATTGATTGCGATTGTTTTTGCGCCCGCATTTGCCTGGCCTGCGTAGAAGATTGCGTCGTATGCGTTGAGATCGGAATCGGTGCCGGGAGCTTCCTTCTTGTATTGCGCGGCCACCGGAATGCCTTTCTGCAATGCGGGTAACATCGCGGCGTACTTCTGCAAACGCGCGCTCCAGGATTTGTCCTTGATCAACACATACGCTTCGTTGGCGGCTTTGTAGCCGAACAGTCCATCTTCGTACGTTTCGATGGGGCCAATCACTACGTCGATGGTGTTGTTCTTCATGTCCATCCACGCGAGATCGCTGGGCTGATACTGATCAGTCATCAGTGCAGTTGCGCGCAACTCCAGATACTTCTTGAGTCCCGGGTCCTCAGCCAATGCAGCCGCTTCGCGCAATTTGCCCGCGGCAATCTTGTTTTCTTTTTCGAATGCTACGTGATACGGAACCGCGAGCAACGTATCGCCAGGTCCTTGTCGAACCAGTGTATATAGTCCTTTCAAAGAATCCGCTTTTGTTTTTGACGACTTCGCAAGTGCGGCTTCGAATTTTTCCTTCGTCATATCGCGCGGATACAAATTCGCACCAGCCGGCCGCGAACCAATTTCCGTAACGAACGGCGCGTTTTCTTCAAGACGATCCCACGGACCGTAGTTGATGTCGATGAAGTGCCGGATGCCGGTGTCACTCACGGCTTGCATCAACGAGTCGCGCGATCCGTACGCTTGTTGCCAGTAAATCGCGTCCATCGTTTTCGCGGCGTCAATCAGCAGCGGCAACATCCGGCGCTCGTTCGGCGTGAGCGCCGTTGTGTCGGCACTGATCCCAACCGTGGTGTAGGCCGCCATCTTTTGCTTGAGATCGGGCAAGCCAACCGCGGCCGCTGTTGCCGAATCGCCGGCTTTCGCCTTGCCGGAATCACACGCGCTTACAAGCGAGACAAATGCAATTGCGAAGACAGCCAATGCCGCCTGGTTCTGACTACGATTCATCTTCTCTCCGTTGGGCGCAGGGCGAGCCCGATGTGGCGGGCGGGATGCGGCGGTCGCAGTGCGCGTCGAATGCTGACGTTATGTCTCTCCAGCCACTCTCGCCAGACCACGCTTGCCAATTACCCGCTCGGTCTGCACCGTTGCGCACGTCTACGCTCTCTTCACCAACCAACTTTCTGATGAAATTTGCGCTCCCTCTGTTGGGACTGATTCTGCTGGTAAATGGCTGCACGCGTAATAACGGAGCGGGAGCAGCGGCCACTGGCACTCCAGGCGGTTCGTCCACCAAAGTGCCGCAGTTGATTGCGCCCGACTCTGCAACAACGACGGCTGCGCTTGCGCGGGTTCGCGTTTCGCTCGACAGCCTGCCAGTGGTGGCGCGCATCGAACTGCCCAAGTCTGCGGATTGGATCACGTTTGGCGACAAGTCGGTGTGGGTGGTGAACTATTCGCCCGACCGCGTTTCGCGCATTGATGATCACACCAACAAACTCATCACCGATATTCCAATCGGAAAGAACGGTTGTCTGGGTGTGTTGTATGAAGCCGCTCGAATTTGGGTGGCGACCTGTGGTGATAGTGTGATGAACGAGATTGATCCGCGCACAAATACCGTGACGCGCAAAATTCATGTGCCGATCAAGCGCGGTCGCGAAGGTGCGTTTGCGATTGCCAACGGAAGTTTCTGGATTCCTGACAACGTTACGGATTCGGCATCAAGCAGCGTTGCGCGCGTTGACATGAAGTCCGGCGCGGTGCTCGCGAATGTGAAGACCGGTGCGCGATCTGATGTCGCGATTGCAGGATTCGGCAGCGTGTGGGTAGCAAGCAGTCGCGAGAATGTTGTCACGCGAATTGATCCGTCAACGAATCGTGTGCTGGCGACAATTGCGGTTGGCAAGTCGCCCAAGTTCATGACGGCGGGCGAGGGCGCCATTTGGGTGCAAAATCGCACGGATGGTTCGGTGTCGCGTATTGATCCGCGAAGGAATGTCGAAGTCGCACGCATTCAGGCGCGTGCACCAACTGGCGCTGGTGACATTTCTGCGGGCGGCGGCGCCGTGTGGTTGAGTGTCGACAGCAAACCTGTGACGCGCATCGACGCAAAAACAAATGTCGTCACGCATCAATTCTTTGGTGGACGTGGTGCAGATGCAATTCGATATGGCGTTGGCGCCATCTGGGTCGCCGATCACGCCATTGGGCAGCTGTGGCGCGTTGACGTGACGCAAATCAAATCGCGTTAAACTGACTCTCCTGCAATTCTGGTAACGGAGCTTTTGATGCACAAACTCGCACGCCTTTCGACTGTATTTGCGACCATCGCGATTGGTACGGGCGCACTTACTGCGCGCGCATGGAATGACGCACCGCCGGCAAACTCCCTGGCCGATTCGGTCACTGTCATTCACGCCGCCACCATGTACGACGGACGTGGCGCGATTCAGCGCAACGTGTGGGTGGTAGTTCGCAACAACAAGATTGACCGCATTTCTGCAACGGCAATCAAACTCGCCAACTCTACGGCAATCGAACTTGGTTCGGCGACGCTGATGCCCGGACTGATTGACGCTCACACGCATCCGGGTTGGTACGTTGACAAACAAGGTAAACGCAATTCGCAGCGCAGCGGAGATTCACCAGCGCAGGCCGCATTGGCGCGCGCTGGCAATTTGTACGCAACACTGATGGCCGGTTTCACCACCATTCAAAGTGTTGGTGGCGCGGAAGATCTGGATTTGCGCGATGCAACGGCGCGCGGACTCATTCCCGGCCCGCGCATTCTGACCTCAATCACGCAAATGAGTAACGCGCGTACGCCGGCGGATTCATTGCGTTTGCAGGTGCGTCAACTCAAATCACAGGGTGCCGATCTCATCAAACTGTTTGCGTCGTCTGGATTGGGATCTGGCGGCGCGCAAACATTATCCGACGAGCAAATCGCAGCGATTTGTGGCGAAGCAAAGACGCAGGGGCTGCGCACGGTTGTTCATGCGATCAGCGCGGCCAGTGTGCGGGCCTCAGTCATTGGCGGTTGCACACAGATTGAACATGGCGTGTTTGTCACGGACGCCGAATTGAAGTTGATGGCGGAGCGGGGCACGATCTTTGATCCGCAGGTGTGTCTGGTGTTTCAGAACTATGTCGATCACCCCGATGCGTACAGCTTCACCGATTCAACGCTGGCGCCACTTAAAGCCGCATTGCCTACTGCTGCCGAAATGTTTGGACGGGCGATCAAGACGCCGGGACTCAAGATTGTGTTTGGTACTGATGCAGTCGCGCTCGCGCATGGACACAACGCGGATGAACTCGTGTGCCGCGTAAAAGCGGGACAATCACCTATGGCCGCCATCATCTCGGCGACTTCGGCAGGCGCCACCGCAATCGGACTTGGCGAAAAGATTGGCACGATTGCGGCGGGCTACGAAGCGGATCTTGTCGCGGTTGATGGCGATCCGGCGCGAGACATGAACGTCATGAAACACATGGTGTTCGTGATGCGCGGTGGCGTGCGGTTCAAATAACAACACGAGCGACGCCATCAAACGTCGCTCGTGTTGGACATGCATCAATTGATAACTTTCGTGGCCGGGCCAAGGATCTTGTCGAGCTGCGCTTTCAGCACGTCAAAGTCCGTGCGTAACGTCTTGTAGCGATCAAGCGCATCACGTCCGACTTTTTGATCAACGCGCGATGTCATGCTGTTGAGGTACGTAATGTGCGCCTGCAGTCCCGGCTTGCCGTAGCGCATCGGGGCCGTGTTCAGCTGTTCGGAAATTGCTTTCACTTTGTTGAGCGTGTCGAGCGACGCACCCGTTGGGTTCTTCATGCGCGTTTCGACCGCACGTGTTCGCGCGACTGCGGCGTTCACTTCCGTCACGAGTTCGCGCACACGTGTGTTGTGCTCGAACTGCTCCTTGATATCCGCGGCAGTGAGTCCCTCGGCGGCGAGCCGCGGATCAATGCGCACCGGCATCGAAACGGTTTTTGTGGTCGCACCCGCAATCACCCGCACCTTGTAATCGCCCGGCGGTGCACCCAGTCCACTGCTGTGCGTGACACTCCACGTAAAGCGATTGAAGCCTGGGTTGGTTGTCACGACGTTCATCGGTCCGCCAACAGTCGGGCCACCGCGACCACGTCCAAATCCACCGCCCGCTTCGGGGTCACCACCACCGGCTTCGGGATCACCTCCGCCGCCACCGCCGCGACCACCACGTCCGCCAGTCGGCGCCGGGCTCACACCACTTTTGTACGTGTTTACAACCTTACCGGCCGCATCGAGAATTTCGATTTTTACGGTGTCGACTTTGCCGGCGAGATAATAATCCAGCTGCGGACCAAGCAATGCCGGCGCCGTTGCCGTGCGGTATCCGATGCGCGGTTCGAACACAGTTAACACGCCCTGTTGCGTACTTTGCGGCGTGATCTGACTGAGTGCCGACACGTTGTCGATGATGTACATACCGCGTCCCTGCGTCGCGACAATGAGATCTTTCCGGTACAGCCTGATGTCGTTGATCGGCACACGCGGCAAGTTGAGCTGGAACGACTGCCAGTGCGCACCGTTGTCAAACGAGATGTACATGCCGAACTCGGTGCCCGCATACAACAGTCCTGCACGATCGGGATCTTCGCGCACCACGCGCGTTGGTTCGTCGATTGCAATTCCGTTCTTGCCATCGGTCAGCTTGGTCCACGTCGCGCCGTAATCATCGGTGCGATACAGATACGGTGCGTAATCACCCAGCAGATAACGGTACACCGCGTAGTACGCGGTTCCGGCACGGTGTGGTGACGCATCGATCCACGCAACCCGTCCACCCTTCGGCAAATCTTTTGGCGTGACATTCTTCCACGTCTTGCCATCGTCACGCGTCACGAAAAACGGACCGTCGTTCGCACCCGTCCAGATCACGCCTTTCGTGACCGGCGATTCGGTAATGGCGTACAACGTGCTGTAGAACTCTTCACCCGTAACGTCGCGTGTAATCGGTCCGCCGCTCGCATCCTGGCAGCACGGATCAAACGCGGTGAGATCGGGCGAAATCTTTTCCCACGTTACACCACGGTCGCGCGTGCGATGCAGATACTGCGAGCCGTAATACACAACGTTGGGATCGTGCGGTGACGTTGACGTCGGGCTCACGCGCTGAAAGCGATAGATAAGATCCTTGCCCGCGTTGCCATACAACGACTGCGCACCAACCCAATAGTTTTTCGCCTGATTGGTTTCCGTGTTCAGAACGCTGAACTGTCCTTTGCACGATCCGTAAATGATGTTCTTGAGCGTCGGATGCGGCATGATCGGGCCGGTTTCACAACCCGGTCCAGTGCGAATGACACTGCTCGCGGGATCACTCACGCTGCTCAGCACATACGTTGAGTTGTCCTGCTGCGCCGCGTACATCTGATACGGAAACTGCTTGTCCATCCACACGCCGTAAAATTCAGCAGTCGGCTGATTCTCCTGCGTTGACCACGTACGACCGCCGTCCGTCGAAACATTGGCGCCGCCGTCATTGGCTTGCACCATCGTGTTGCCATCGTTCGGATTAATCCAGATGTCGTGATTGTCAGTGTGCGGCGTACGGAATGGCGCGAGCGTTTTGCCGGCATCCGTGCTTTTGTAAAACGTTTCCGCTCCTGCATACACAACGTCAGCGTTGGTTGGATCGCCGCTGAGTGTCGTGTAGTAGAACGGACGTTGCGTGAGACCCGGCGTTGCATTTACAAGCGCCCAGTTGTCGCCACCGTTGTCTGAGCGATACAAACCACCACCTGGCAGCGCTTCAATCAACGCGTATATGCGCTGTGGATTGGCAGCGGTAGTGGCGAGATTGGCTTTACCAATGAGATCGGGTGGCAAACCGGCGCCGGTTTTCGTCCACGTGTCTCCGCCATCAGTGCTCTTGTAAAATCCGCCTTCGCGCGAGCCGCTGATGATCGTCCACGGCTTGCGTTCAATACGCGACATCCATGCATACACAATGTTCGGATTGGCCGCGTTGTATTCGACATCCATCGCACCGGTGGAATCACTCACGTACAACGTGTTCTTCCACGTTTTGCCACCGTCGGTGGTTTTGAAGATGCCGCGCTGTTTGGACGGTTTGAAGATGTCGCCGTTGGCCGCAACAATCACCACGTTTGGGTTTGTGGGATGCACGCGCAGCGCACCAATCTGTCCAACTTCGTACAGTCCCCGAAATTCCCACGTCGCGCCATTGTCGCCGCTGCGATACACACCGCGTCCGGTCGACACATTGCTGCGCACACCGTCAGATCCCGTCCCGACGTAAATGATGTTGGGATCACTCGCGACCGTAATCGCACCAACGGACCCAAGAGGAATTTTTCCATCGGTGATGGGCGTCCAACTCTGCCCACTGTTGGTTGTGCGAAACACACCGCCACTCGCTGCGCCCATGTAGAACGCGCGCGCTTGCGAAGGCACGCCGGTTACCGCCGTCACGCGACCACCAATGGTGTGACCGGCCTGTCGATACTGCATGCGCGAAAACAGCATGGTATCAACGTTGGCCATCATTGGTGCGGAGGCACGCGGTGCCCCAGCGCTACGTGCAGGCGGTGTTTTCGCCGGCGGCTGTGCTTCGACGTTGTGAGCAAGCGTCGTTGCCGAGAGCGCCGCGAGAACGGCTAGCGCAGTCGAGATCTGTGTGTTTGATCGCATGATGTTTCACGATGAAAAGACTCGAGCCCCCGGCGACGAAATTCGCGGGAGCTCGGTTCCATGAAAGATAAACAATCGGGACTGTCGGATCGACTAGTTCGATTGGACTACTTCGATCTTGCTTTCGCCTTGGCCTTGGCTTTCGCGCCTTGGTTATCGCCTTCATCACCAGATGCAGGCCCAAACGGCGAACCCGAACCGCCCGCGCCCACGTTTTCCAGACGCAATCGCTGCTTCTGCACTGTGTTGCCAACGCGCAGCACCACGCTGTAGTCACCCGTCACCGCGATGAACGCATTGCCCCCCGCACCACCTCGGCCACCACCACCGCCGCCACGACCGCCACCAAGATTCGGTGTTGGCAGTCCGATGATGGTGAATACGCGCGCAATGTTCGCTTGCGTTGTCTCGTTTGGTGGCGCGCCGCCGCGTCCACCACCGCCGCCAGCACCACCACCCGCCGGAGACTCAGCCGGACGTGCGCAGAACGATTCCCACTGCGTCATTGGGCGTTCGCATGCGCCTCCACCAGCGCCGCCGCGTCCACCGCCGCCGCCACCACGACCACCAAATCCAGCGGCTGCACCCGCTCCGGCCGGTGGATTGAGCAGATTCTGCGCTGCAGCAATCGCGGCGCTGTCAAACCGCGCCTTCTTGAGCGAGTCGATCACCATGGGTGCGCGAACCGCTCGCAACACGCTGTCGCGACGTTCGCTGGGTGACAACGGAAGCGGTGCAACGGCCGTCAAAGTGCGCGTGCCACTGTACGGCCAGATGACAGTGTGCAGTCCCGGCCCACCTGGTCCTTGCAGTGTTTGAATGGTGTCGCCCAGTGCATCAACAATGCTGATACGCGCGGTAGGCGCGCCCGCGCCGCTGATACGATACGAGATGTTTGCGCCATACACCGGATTGGTTGTCGCGAAAAAATTCTGCGCGTTGCCGTTGCCCGATGCTGCACGCGTTGGTGCCTCACCCCAATGGAATGCGGGTTTCGGTTCAAACAGATTGACCGTTGTTGCGAGCACGGTGGTTGTCGCTTGCTGCAACGGTGCGATGTCAACAATCCAGATGCCACGTCCGTGCGTGGCCGCAATCAACTCACGATCACGCGGATGAATCTGCAAATCATAAATCGGAACGCTGGGCAAACCCGTCGTGAACTTTGACCACGATTTGCCACGATCCAGCGATGCGTACACACCAATCGATGATCCAACAAACAGCAGATCGCGATTGCGATTGTCTTCACGAATCACGTGCAGAAAGTCGCCCGGGCCACCAACAGGGAGATTATTCGCGATGGAACGGAAGCTTCGGCCGCCATCGGTCGTCGCAAACACGTAGGGTTTGAAATCGCCCCAGCGATGATTGTCGAACGTGACGTAAAACGTGTTCGTATCAAACGCCGACGCTTCAATGCGTGAGACATACACTTCGCCGGCATTCGGAAGAAACGTTGCAAACTTCGGCGTAAGATTTTCCCACGTCGCGCCGTCGTTACTTGTTTTCCAAACCGCGCCATCATCCGTGCCGGCAAACAACATTCCGGCTTTCATCGGACTTTCTTCCATCGCCACAATCGTGCCGTACGTTTCGGCACCCGTTGCATCAATGGTGATGCCACCAGTCAATCGCAACGACGTATCAATCTTCGCTTCGAGTTTCTTGGAAAGATCGGGCGAAATCAGATTGAAATCTTCGCCGCGTTTATTCGACTTGAGCACGCGATTGCCCGCAAAATAAATGACAGCGGGATTATGCGGCGAAATGAAGAACGGTGAATTCCAGTTGAAGCGCAGCGCGAGATCGAGCGAATCCTGACGCTGTTTTGCACGCAACGATGTGATGGCGGTCGTGACCGCTCGCGATGCAGGCGTAAGCGGATCACCGCGCACGACTGCAATGGAATCTTCCCACACTTTGTACGACGCCTGCCAATTTGGTTTGTTGAAACTTTGACGTTCGCCGGTCTGCAGATTGAGACGTGCCGCACTGCCACCCTGTGATTCGCCGTAGACAATGTTCGGATCAGTAGGATCCTGCGCCGCGTAAAATCCGTCGCCGCCGGCAATCGTGAGCCAGTATCCAAGCGGCGTCGTTCCGGCGCGACGCCGACTCGGTCCGCACCACGTGCCGTTATCCTGCGCGCCCGTACAAATGTTGTACGGCACGGCCATGTCGTAACTCACTTCGTAAAACTGCGCGATGGGAAGGTTCTGTCCCTGATGGAAATTGCCACCCTTGTCAAACGTGATGGCAACGCCACCGTCATTCGCGAGAAACCAACGCTCGGGATCATTGGGGTCAATCCAGATGCCATGATCATCCACGTGCACGTCCTGCGCCGCGCTGCGCGCAGTCTTGCCGCCATCGTCGGAGACCTGCAACTGCGTCGACGAGTAATAGACGCGCTCCGGATTTTTCGGATCGACGCGCACCTGCGAGTAATAAAACGGACGCACATTGGTGCTGTTCATCTTGGTCCACGTTGCGCCACCATCGGTGCTGCGCCACAAACCATTGTCGCGCGGTTGCTTGCCGGGTGACGGAGTGAACGTACCTTGCGCATTGGCATCCGTACCTTCAATCAACGCGTAGATGTAGTTCGGATTACTGCGCGCAATGTCGAGACCAATGCGTCCCTTCACGCCGTCAGGAAATCCACCGCCTTTGACTTCGGTCCACGTTGCGCCGCCGTCGGTGCTCTTCCACAAAGCGGAACCAGGTCCGCCACTTTTCAACGAATACGGCGTGCGCAAACGTTCCCAGCTTGCCGCGAACAAAATATTCGGATCACGTGGATTGATTGCGACATCAACAAACCCGGCTTTGTCGCTGACAAACTTCACATTCTGCCAGGTATTTCCACCGTCGGTGGTTTTATACAACCCACGTTCGGGATTCGCACGCCACGTTGCACCGAGTGCGGCCACGTACACGATGTTCGGATTCGTGGGATGCACAACAATGCGTCCAATTGCTTCAGTCTTCTCAAGACCTTTAAGGGTCCATGTAATGCCGCCGTCGGTGGACTTGTAAATGCCGCCACCGGGTTCGATTGAGTTTCGTGAGTTGGGTTCGCCAGTGCCGGCCCACACTTGTTGTGTATCCGATGGTGCAATTGCCAACATGCCCATCGAGATGACACGCTTGTCGTCAAACACCGGACGCCACGTCGTGCCGTTATTGGTGGTTTTCCAGATGCCGCCAGCCGCGGCGGCGACGAACACCGTTTTTGACGGACCCGGAATTCCGACGACGTCGGAAAGGCGGCCTTCAAAATTGGCGGGGCCGATGGTACGCCACTTGAGACCAGCGGCGGTTGAGGAATCGAGTGATTGCGCGAACGCGTTGCCTGACGCGATCAGCAGTGCGGAGCCGGCGATTGCACGACAAAGTGCGTAACGCCGAGTAGACGATGCGCGAAGCATCGTCGTGAAGTGGTGCGACATGAGTTCTTGTATCCAATTACAGGGTACGCTGCGGGAGGCATACCCTCGCAACATACGGCATCTGTCGGTGCGAGCAAGGCAACAACAAACACTGCGCGCGTGCCGTTGATCACGGCAGAAAGAATTGGTGCATAACGCTACATGCGAGGCTCAATTGTAGCAAAATGCCACACTAAAAAAGACGAACAATTCTCTCAATGATGCGTTGCCCGGACCGATCGTCGTTACGCCCGCGAACGAAACGTGCTAGAATGTAAAACCCGCCTCTGGCTTTCTGCGCCGCGCGACCCGCGCCCGGACGCAAGAGTCGATCACGTTTCGGAGCGCCCGAAATTGAATTGCCTGAATTCTACTTTGCGCGCCGCGCAAGGTCTCGCGGAGCGCATGCCTGACGTGAACCCGTCAATCCGGCGTGCCCGCCCGACGCAAATGATGCGCGTGGTGTTTGCATGCATCGCTGTATCGGCTCTCGGTTCAGCACCTCTCGCCGCACAACAATCCGCTGCGCGCGACTCCGCAGTCAAACTGCGCGGCATCACGGTCACCGCCACACGCGGCGCATCATCAATTCTTACGGCACCGCTCGCAGTCACCAGAATCTCGAACACTGAACTGCGCGCAGTAAACGGATTCGGAATCGACGAAGCACTGTCGCGCGTCCCGGGTGTGATCGCGCGTTCTCGTTTTGGCACCAGCGACGTTCAACTGATGATTCGCGGCTTCGGTGCGCGCGGGGCCGGAGATCGCTCAAACTCCGGCACATCACGCGGCGTGCGGGTTCTCATTGACGGACTTCCCGAAACAGAACCGGACGGACGCACCGCATTGGATCAACTCGATCTTTCGACCGCCGAAGCCGTCGAAGTCGTTCGCTCGAATGCGTCATCCGCATGGGGCAACGCGTCGGGCGGAATCGTGAACGTGTTAACTGCGCCGCTGGGCGCCACCGCGCCCGTCTTTGAATTCCAGCCGATCTTCGGCGCGTTCGGATTGAATCGCTACGTTGCGAAAGCATCCATGCCGATTCAGGGCGGCGCCGCATACGTAAATTTTTCAAACACAAACTTCGACGGCTGGCGCAAACATTCATCAGCACGTCGCGCACTGGTGAACGCGGGTGTGGTTGGTCGGGTTGGCGACGACACAAAAGTCGGCATGTATTTCACGGGCACGAACAATCTCATTCACGTACCGGGCCCACTCACGCAAGCGCAGGTTGATGCAGATCCGCGTCAGGCCAACGCCACCTATCTCGCCCGCGACGAACGCCGGTACAATCGCTCGGGACGTTTAGGCGTGACGCTCGATCACAACCTGAACGAAAGAACGTCGCTGTCGTCGATGGTCTATGTAAATCCCAAATATCTGCAGCGCTCGGAACGCAACACGTATCGCGATTTCACGCGCTATCACTTTGGCGGAAATCTCATCGCGCGCAAAGAGCTCACGTCGGCGACCACACGTTCGAAGCTCATGGCCGGAGTCGACGAAGCGTATCAGGATGGTGCGATTCTTTTCTACAACCTGTCCGCAACACAGGGACGCGGCGCAACACTCAGCGACAACAAAGGCGAAGGCGCGCAGAACTTTGGTGTGTTTGCACAAGATGAACTCACGATCAACAATCGCTTCATCCTGCTGTTGGGTGCACGCTACGATCGGTTGTCGTACAACTATCGGAGCTTTCTCGCGGCGCCACCCGTTCGATCAGACAGCAAGGACTTCTCGCGCGTCTCCCCCAAACTCGGCGCCAGCTGGCTGCTGAATGCAACGCACAGCATTTACGCGAACTACGGCGGCGGTATCGAAATTCCCGCGGGCAACGAAACTGATCCGACACCAGGCGCTCCACCGGCGCTTCTGAATCCATTGCTCGATCCGATTCTTTCCACGACGTACGAAGTTGGTTTCAAAGGCGCACCATCAACGTCTGAAACGGCACCAATCAGCGTGAGCTACGACGTGGCGCTGTATAACATCGACATCAAGAACGAAATCGTGCCGTACAACGGGGGTCGCTATTATCTCACCGCGGCCAAAGCGCGTCGTCAGGGCGCAGAAATTGGTTTCGGCGCAACTGTCCCTGCGGGCATGTTTGCGAATGCAGCGCTCACGTTCTCGAAAAATCGCTACCTCACTTACGTTGTTGATTCAGCCGTCATCTTTCCAACCGATCCAACGAAAGCGGGCAAGAAAGCCGATTACAGCAACAACAAGGTGGTTGGAGTTCCGAGTGCGGTCGCAAACATCGAACTGGGTACAACCGTGCCGGGCTTCCGCGCACTGCGCATCAAAGGCGGCGTTGAACATTACGGCGAATATTTCGCGGACGATGCCAACATCGTGCGCGTGCCTGCGTACACACTGCTCAACCTCACGGCGGAAATGCGCAATCCGATCGTAACGGCCAATGGCTGGGGCGTTCGCGGTTTTGTTTCCGTCCGCAACATCGCCGACAAGAAGTTCATCGGCTCTGCGTTTCTGAACCCCGATCTCGTGGGCGGCGCGCCTGCCGCATTCGAACCGGGACTGCCACGCAGCGTGACTGTTTCGCTCTCGCTGGGACGTTTGCGCTAGCGCAGCGGCACCACCAACACTCGAAGGGCGTCGCAATCGCGGCGCCCTTTGTCGTTTTCGGGCCTCTCTGAAAACAAACCCTGCCGGTACAGTGACAGCCGTGCCTTGAAACGTTCCGTATGGAAATGCGGCAATTCGGTGACGCGTCTGACCAGCGCCGAGTCTATGTAGGAATTGCTCGTTCTCCCTCCGGTCGCTTCCAGGACGCCATGACGGACCCGCGCCAACCCATCGATCCGCTGTTCATCTCTTTCCAGTCAGCGCTGGCCGGTCGTTACTCGATCGACCGCGAACTTGGGCGAGGCGGTATGGGCGTCGTGTATCTCGCGCGTGAAGTGCATCTGGATCGGTTTGTTGCGATCAAATTGTTGCCACCGGAATTCGCGAGTCGCCCCGCGTTGCGCGAACGTTTTTTGCGCGAAGCACAACTCGCCGCAAAACTTTCGCATCCGAACATCATTCCAATTCATTCGGTCGAACAGATCGATGGATTTGTCTTCTTCGTGATGGCATATGTTGATGGCGAAACTCTCGCACAACGCGTGCAATCGCGTGGGCCTCTTTCTGCAACTGATGCGATTCGCGTGCTGCGCGAAGTTGCGTGGGCGCTTGGGTACGCGCACGGACAGGGATTGGTGCATCGCGATGTAAAGCCTGACAACATTTTGCTTGAATCCGCCACGGGTCGTGCGTTGGTTGCGGATTTTGGTATTGCCGCAGCAACTGGTGACGCGCAAAGCGAGAACGTCACGGGCACGCCCGAATTTATGAGTCCCGAACAGGCACTGGGCGAAGAGAGTGATGCGCGCAGTGATTTGTATTCGTTGGGAGCGACCGCGTTCTACGCGTTGTCCGGACGACTGCCGTTTGAAGGAAAGACTGCAACGCAAACACTCGCGCGCCAGGTGACGTCGGCGGCGCCGTCGCTTAATTCGGCCGGTACGCAAGTTCCACGCAAACTCGCGCAGCTGGTTGATCGTTGTCTTGAGAAAGAACCCGCAAATCGTCCGGCAAGTGCACAAGCACTCGCTGATGAATTGGGGCTTGCGATTGAAAAACGTCGCGAACTTCCGGCGGCGTTGCGCGCGTTTGTCAAACGCAATGGGCGCATGGATGGTGGTGGCACGGTTCTGAGTCTGCTTGGTACGGTTGTTGTCGCAACTATTGCTGCGGCAACGCTTGGACCAGCGGCCGCAGTGCTGACGTTTGGTGCGAGCGTCATGGCGATTCCCATTGGCTTCGGCATTGTTGCTGCGAAGCGATTGCAGAATCTCGGCTTCACTCAGGATGATTTGCGTCCTGCGTTTCGTGCTGAGCAGGAAAGCAGTCGCGAAGAACGAAGCTTGCATCTGCGCGGCGGATTTTCGTGGCGTTCGATGGTTGAGGGCACGTTCAAGCGAGTCGCGCGCGTTTCGGCGTCCGCTGGCGCAGTTACCGGCGCGCTGGCAGTGATGTCGCTTGGTACGCCTCGCTTCGCGTTGATAGGCTCTGTTGCGATTCTCGCGTTGGTAATTGCCGCGCTGTCAACGTTTGGGTATCTCGTGCTGATGCAGCTTCGACGCGACGTCGATGTGGAATTCTGGAGCGCCGTGTGGACGGGTCGCTTTGGTGCGTTTTCATTTTCCGTTGCGCGCAAGCTTCGCGGTACGAAACCAGTTGCGACGGCAATGACACATCGCGCGACTGAAATGTCGCTTGGTCTGGCAGCCGAGCAGCTGTTTGAGAGCCTGCCGAAAGCCACTCGTGAATCATTGGGTGACGTGCCCCAATTGCTGCAGCGATTGCAGCGTGATGCAAATCTTTTGCGCACGCGTTACGACGCGTTGCAGGATGCGCTCAATCAGGCAGGACCATCGGCAGAGACTGACCCATACGCGCCAATTCGCGAAGAGCGCGACAACGTGCAGGCACGGATGCGCGACACAGTTGGTGCGCTCGAAACGACGCGTCTTGGTTTACTGCGGTTGCACGCAGGCTCCATGACGCTGGAAGGGTTGACTACGCACGTTGGTTCGGCGGTTGATATGACCGCGCATCTTGAGCGCATGTTTGCGGCTCAGGTGGAAGTGAATGAACTGCTCAAACTTCCGGCGCGAGTTGATCAAATCTTCGAAGTGAAATCAGAACGCGCAGTTGATCCGAAGACTGAACAAAAGATTGAACAAAAACTCCAACTCACTCCGGTCTAATAGCGATGCAACAAATTCGACTCGATTCGAAAGAAGGCATTGCCACTGGTTGGGTTGGTGCTGGCGATGCATGCAACTTGCCCGATCGCGCACGTGCAAAGGCATCTGTCTCTAAACCTGATGCGGATGCTGATGACCAGCCGCCACGTCGTGGACTAATGAGTGCAGTGCTGCGATTTGCGCGCAATGCAGCGATTGGTCTGTTGCTGTTGTCGACGGTACCGTTTGGTGCGATAACATGGCGCGCCCGACATTTGACTTCGCAACAATGGTCGGACGTGCGTCTCAAGTTGGATGACGTTGAACGTGCGCGAATACTGAAAGCACCGGTTGATGCATCAGTTACGCCAATGGATGCCGGAATTGCATTCAGTGCGTTGCAGGCTCGGCAAAAAGGCGCAGCGCCCAGCAAATACCCTCAAAATCTGCAAGGAATCGAACAGTTTCCGGCGCGCGTGACGGCCGAGCAGCCAATGTGGCCGTGGCGCGCACATCAACCGGATAAGGAATTGTTCAAGGTACGCATCGGTGGTTTTGATGGACCATCACCGCAGTACGCGATGTCGATGGCGCTGGAGGGCTTCACTGATGTGGAAATGGCGTGGCTCAAAGAGCTGGCCGAAGCACCAGTTTGGAAAGACTTCGACAAAGTTGGCAGCGCGCAGACGGTTGATCTGATTGGCGGACAGTATCAACTGCCGTTTTCGAATGATGCATTCGCGCCAGTGATGGCGCCGTTTCGTGTCTTCATGGAAGGCCGCGTC
>JBDTTO010000006.1:0-16523 GCA_039930585.1 Gemmatimonadaceae bacterium | reverse complement strand
CAGCCTTCTTCGACCACAACCGCGCGATTCGTTTTCTTGACGGACGCAACAATCGCATCAACATCCATCGGACGAATCGTGCGCAAGTCAACGACGTCGCACATGATGCCGGCCTTCGCCATTTCATCGGCCGCTTGCAGTGCAACCAACACCATCTTTCCGTGCGAGATCAAGCTGCAGTGATCACCTTCGCGCTTGAGATCGGCTTTGCCGATCGGAACGAGATATTCCTCGTCGGGAACTTCACCCTTGGTGTTGTACAACATTTCGCCTTCAAGAAAACACACCGGATTGTCGTCCCGAATTGCTGACTTGAGCAATCCCTTCGCGTCGTACGGCGTGGCCGGGCAAACAACTTTCAATCCCGGAATGTGTGCGAGCCACGACTCCCACGCCTGCGAATGCTGCGCGCTCAGTTGCAACGCTGATCCGTTGGGACCGCGAAACACCATTGGCATTGGAAACTGACCGCCTGACATGTACAACATCTTCGCTGCGGCGTTCACAACCTGATCGATTGCGAGCAACGAAAAATTCCATGTCATGAATTCGATGATCGGACGAAGGCCCGCCATTGCAGCTCCAACACCAACACCGGCAAATCCCAATTCAGTGATTGGCGTGTCGACCACACGCATCTCACCAAACTCCTGCAACAAACCTTTGGACACTTTGTACGCGCCCTGGTATTCGGCGACTTCTTCGCCCATCAGGAAAACGCGATCGTCGCGTGCCATTTCTTCACGGAGCGCCTGATTCAGGGCGTCACGAAATGTGATGATAGCCATGATCAGCTCGTTGTCTCCACAAGGATGTCTTCCATGAGCGCTTCGAGTGGCAACTCGGGGCTCGCATCAGCAAAGTCGATGGATTCCTGCACCTGTTTCTTGATCGCTTCGTCCATCGCCGTAATTTCTTCATCGGTAATCTCACCGGCATCCTGCATTCGCTTGCGATGCAAGTTGATCGGATCCCGTTTGAGATTGTCTTCGAGTTCGGCCTTCGTGCGATACGTTCCACTGGCGGCGTCACTCATTGAATGACCCATGAAACGCGTCGTGCGAATTTCAAGCAGCGTTGCCGCGCCATCTTTGCGCGCGCGTTGAATTGCGATCTGCGCCGCTGCACGTACAGCGAGTACGTCCTGTCCATCAACGACGGCATTCTCGATTGAATACGAATCGCCGCGTTCGTTCAGGTTCTTGATCGACGACGCACGCTCAACTGCGGTGCCCATGCCGTAGCGATTGTTTTCGATGATAAAAATGACGGGCAACT
This sequence comes from Gemmatimonadaceae bacterium, assembly GCA_039930585.1. Lineage (GTDB taxonomy): Bacteria > Gemmatimonadota > Gemmatimonadetes > Gemmatimonadales > Gemmatimonadaceae > Gemmatimonas. The sequence goes on along the minus strand of JBDTTO010000006.1, from coordinate 15,245 downwards.
TCCAGAGCCCTGCCATGTTCAGTGCTTCGTGGAACGCGCCGTTGTTCACCGCCGCCTCGCCCATGAAACACACGATGCACTGATCGCCGCCGCGATACTTGATTGCAAAACCAACGCCGGCCGCCATCGGAATGTGTCCACCGACAATGCCATGTCCGCCAAGAAATCCAAGCGATTTGTCAAACATGTGCATGGATCCGCCTTTGCCCTTCGCGCATCCGTCCTGGCGACCAAACAGTTCCGACATCACTGCGTTGGGTGTCATGCCGCGTACCAGCGCCTGACCGTGATCGCGATAAGTAGTGATGATGTAATCGTCCTGACGCAGCGCCATGATGACGCCGGTCGAGACGGCTTCCTGTCCAATGTACAAATGGCAGAAGCCGCCAATCTTGCCGATTGCATACATCTCGGCGCACCGTTCCTCAAAACGGCGCTGCAACATCATTGAATGGAGGAGATCGCGGTTCAATGACCTGGCGTCTTCGACACTATTCGTTTCAGCCGATTTCATTGGTGCTTTCTCCGCAGCGACCGACGCGCTTTTTTTCTTCGCGCTTTTGGCGATGCTCATGTTCGTTTGGATGGTGTGCGTGACAATCGAGTCTGATTTCTGGAGGGAATTGTTTCGCGGTTAAACGCCAGCGGCCTGCACCTGCTCCCACGCGTGATAGCTGGACCGAACCAACGGACCACTTTCCACGTGACGGAATCCAAGCGACATGCCGATTTCATACAGCTCACGAAATTCTTCGGGCGTGACATAACGATCAAGCGCGATGTGTGAATCCGACGGCTTGAGATACTGACCAAGCGTGAGGATGTCGACATCGACTGAGCGCAAATCCTTCATGGTCTCGACAACTTCCTCGTTTGTTTCGCCCAGGCCGAGGATGATGCCGGTTTTTGTGGGGATGTCCGGCGCAATTGTTTTCGTCACGCGGAAAATGTCCAGCAACCGTTCGTAACGGCCGCCGGGACGCGCTTTTTTGTAGAGGCGCGGCACAGTTTCCGTGTTGTGGTTGTAGATGTCCGGACGCGCATCGAGTACGGCGCGAATGGAATCAACATTGCCCTGGAAATCCGGCACGAGCACTTCGATGGAACAGGTTGGCAACTTCTCGTGAATCTGCCGAATGGTTTCGGCAAAAATGTACGCACCGAAATCGGGGAGATCGTCGCGATCAACCGACGTGATGACAGCGTGCCGCAAATTCATCTGCGCGATTGCTGTGGCAACGCGTGACGGTTCTTCGATGTCGTACTTGGGCGGACGTCCGTGTGATACCGCGCAGTACGCGCAGTTACGCGTGCAGACATCGCCGAGGATCATGAACGTGGCCGTGCCGTGATCCCAGCATTCGCCAATGTTTGGACAACGCGCTTCCTGACAAACGGTGTGCAGGTTGAGGTCCTGCATCATCTGTTTCAGGCGGAGGTAATTCTCTCCACCGGGTGCTTTCACTTTTAGCCAGGACGGCTTACGCTCGGGCAACGGATCGCGCCGGTGGCGTCCCATGATCTGATAGAGCGCTTCACTCATGAGGTACGTGATGCGAGGGCAATGGCAGGCGAGCTGCCGCAGGCAGGCTGCCAGAGCGGCGCCGCGCCAATTCTTCGGAAAGTAGTGGTAGGACCAGACGGGCAATACCTTGAGTAACCGGTAAAGACACTTTAGGAGGTTTGCGTCAATCAGAGAGCGGATCAATCCGGATTCGTATCATTTTTCGGCGACTCTGACCCCATTGATCGGGGGCTATTGGTTGCCGATCAACGGGTTTGACCCCCTGATTCGTATCATTTTTCGGCGACTCTGACCCCATTGATCGGAAACCGCACGGGAGTGAGCGGCGTACGGGGGGCAGATGCAGTTTTCATACTCGAGGATAGACAGATGCTTCGTACCATTCTTACAATCGGTGTCATGGCCCTGCTCGGGCTCGTTGCGCTGAAGCTCGTATTCGGCGTACTGCCGTTGATGGTTGGTCTTTTGATGTTTGTCGTTGGTTTGGCAATCAAGGTCGCACTCGTAGGCGGCGCGATCTACCTGGTGGTTCGCGTGGCGAGCCCCGACACTGCCCGCCGCCTCAAGGCGAAGATTACGGGGCAGCTGTACTAAGAAACCCGAATTAGTTGTGCGCGGCCGGCAATCTGTCGGCCGCGCGGCATTTAGTGGGCTGAGCCGCCGAAAATCAGTCTTCGGCGGGGCCGTTGGACGGTGTGGGTTCTCCGCCGGAGTCTGACCCGCCAGCATCGCCAGAAAATTCGGAATCGGATGAGGATTCTCCGCGCGCAGCACGGCTGCGGCGGGAACCGCCACGTCGGCCGCGCCGACCACGACGGCGCACGCGTTCTTCGCCCTCGCCCTCGCCCTCGCCGGCAGCCTGTTCGCCGCCATCGCCACGAGCGCCGGCATCTGCCCCGCCAGCACCTGCTTCGCCAGCATCTGCCCCGCGAGCATCTGCTTCTCCAGCATCTGCCTCGCCTTCCGAACCACCGTCAAAATCGGAATCGGAACCGCCGCCTTCATCACCCGACGCCGCGGAGTCTTCACCACCGGCAATCGATCCGGCAGCGCGACCTCCACGCCCACCGCGACGACGACGCTTCTTGCGAGCCGGGCGGGTGTGACCTGGGATATCCAACTGTGCCTCTGCGTCCGCGACCGCCTCGCTCAAGGCGGGCGACAGTTCGACTTCGGAGCGCATTACGTCAAAATCGTCGCGATCATCGGCCGCCGACTCCGGCCGCTCCACATTCGAAGCGATCGGCTCCGATGTAGACGGTGACTCAGAACCTTCGGAACCTTCCGAGCCTTCGGCGGCTGCCGCGGCGCGGTCACGACGGCCACCTCGCGTGCGCTTGCGGCGCGGCGGACGTTCACGAGCCGGTGATTCCGACCCTTCGGCGCCCTCGACCGATAACGTTTCATCCATCGACTCATCGTCGACGAGCTTTAACGGTGGTTCACGCCGAGGTTCGGGACGATTTTCCGGGCGATCGGTGCGCGATTCGGTGCGCGAGTCGTTGCGCGAGTCGTTGCGCGATTCGTTGCGCGATTCGCTGCGCACCGGCGATTTGTTCTCGGCACGCGATTCCGCACGACCGTCAGCCTTTTTCTCCTCACGATTTTCGTTGCGGCCTTCGCCTCGCCCGGGCCGCGCCTTTCGCGTGCGGTTGTTGTTCGCATCACGGGTACCGCCGTTCCGTCCACCGTCCGCAACGGTCACCGCGACATCCGCGGTGCTGTCCAGGCGCGAATCGCCACGGCCGCCGCGTGAATTACGGGGGGCGTCGCTGACCACTTCAGGCGCCGTTGACGGAACCGCTTTGCGTCCGCGTGAACGCCAGGCCCACTTGAGCAGATTCATGCCGTCGGCCATCGCGACCACGCGTGTTTCGCGTAGGCGCACATCCCACGTGGGCTCGACCGGCAATCCCTCGACGCGGCGCGCGAGCGGCACAAGACGCATCAGGAAGTCAGCGTTTGCCGTGCGAGGATCACCCGCGCACACCGCGGCATCACCAACCGTGCGCAGCAGGTCGCGCAGCACGGAAATGCGAATGAGACGATACGAACTGGTCAGGTCGCGGATGCCTTCCGCTTTCACAAAAAATCGCAGCAACCACGGCTCAGCGCGCATGAGGCGGCGAACGGGTGTTGGCGCTTTCCGGCGGCTCGAATTTCCACGCTCACCGACAACGACATCGGTGCCGCCTTCGAAGCGTTTGACGAATTCCGGTACCAGCGATGGCGAATCGGTGAAATCGCCCTGCAGCAACAGCATGGCGTCGCGCCGAGGATATCGGGTGTGGCGCGCCACGTGGCGCACCAGTGCGTCTACTGCGCCGGCGTATCCAACTTTGCGTTCGCCACGCAGAACCGTGAGCGGCATGACGCGCGCGTACGATTCCAGAATTTCTGAAGTGCTGTCATTGCTGGCATCGTCGTAAACGACGGCTTCGTATTCGCGCGGGAATTCGGCGAGAACGGTACGGAGACGCCAAAGCAGGACCCCAATGGTCGCGGCTTCATTGTGCGCGGGAATGGCAAGGTAGAGCACTCAGACTCGTGGCGGCGGATGCGGAGGTGGAAGGGCCGTCGGAGTCATGATTCTCCCAGCGGTGATCGATAATAACAGGGAGCGGGCCACGATGGGCATAGTTGCCCTGGACGGAACCAGCCTATGTGTCCCGGTGGTATCTTGCAGGTCACATCCGCCGACGTTGGCAGGAATGGAATGGACCGGCCACCGCCGCGTCGACTCCTCGCGGCTTTCAAGCGCCCCCTTGGCGCCCATCCCAATCTGCATGTTTGAACAACTGCGCGATGCGTTGCGCGGCTTCAGTGATCGATCTTCCCCTGACGACCGCCGTCGCTCGGCGTACGCGATGAAGGAAGCGCTCGTGCACGCCAAACTGGGTGTGCAGGATTTGAAGGAGGCTGTGGAGGTTACCGCGCGGCGCGTGGAAGAGGAGCGTAGCGAACTGGCGACGGTCGAACGCCGCCTGGGATTGGCCATTCAGATTAACGATCAGGAAACGGTGACAATTGCCGAACGATTCCGCGCGCAACATGCGGAGCGTTTGGCGGTACTGGAAACAAAGCTCATGTCGCAACAGCAAGAGCTGAACCTGATGGAGCGCGAACTCGAAGACATGACCGTCCAGATGCGCCGAGCGATCTCGGGATTACCGATCAACGGAAACGCAAATGTTGAGCGTGACGCGATGCGCGAGGTGGATGCAGCGCTCAGCGACGATCCTGGCGCGACAAACATGAGTTCTGATGAACCGGAGATACCCCGCCTTTCCCGAGCGGAAAAAGAAGCTGCCGCCGAAGATCGGCTGGCGGCGCTGAAACGTCGCATGGGGAAATAATTATCGTGCGCTGGCAGTGGTTGTTTTTGTGTGTCGCCTGCCCGCTGGGTGTTGCTGCTGCGCAGGATATCCCCGCACCTCCGATAGATTCGCAGCACCTGGCGTTGAATGCCGTCAAGTGCGACGGGCAGACGATCACTGACGTTGTCGTGATCACGCAGCCGCCGTATACCGCGCGGTTGCCCGGCGATCTTGAAATCATTCGCAATCTCACGCGCCGGTTGCATGCGAATACGCGCGACAATGTGGTGCGCGGCTATTTGCTGATGGACGTTGGGGACAAGTGTGATGAGGTGCGGCGTGCGGAGTCGGAACGTATCATGCGCGGGCAGCCATTTCTGGTGGACGCACGGATCATCGCGTACTCTGATCCACGTGGTGGTGTTCGCCTTGAAATTGAAACACGCGACGAATTCAGCCTGATTGTTGAGCCGAACGTGACCGCAAAGGGACCGATCGTGCGCGGATTGCGGTTGGGTGAAGCCAATCTTGCCGGGGCTGGTATCAACACGGCTGTGCAATGGCAAAACGGCCTGGCTTACCGCGATAAAATTGGCGCGCGCATCGAGGATTATCAGTTTCTTGGCCAACGCAACATCATGCGCGCGTTTGCGACGCGGTATTCACAGGGGCATGATTTCGGCTTCGAAGTGTTGCGTCCGTATCTCACGGATTTGCAGCGGTTTGCGTGGCGCGGAAAACTTGGCGGCACACGCACGTATGAGCCGTTACTCAGCGAAGTTGTTGAGGGAAATGCTATTCGCGTTGATCGCGAGTTTCAGGATATCGGTGCGGTTGGGCGCGTGGGTGGTGTTGGTAAACTCAAGCTGCTTGGACTTTCGGTGTCGCGCGAACTCGTGACCATCGGCGAGCAGGCGGTGCAACTCACCGACATGGGATTTCGTCCGCCGGTGGGGATCGAAGTGCCCTCGTTTTATCACGGGCAGGATGTTACGCGACTCAATGCGCTGGTCGGATTGCGCCACTTGCGATTTGTGCGTGTTGCCGGATTTGATGCCTTGAGCGGTGTGCAGGATTTGCGCGTCGGTATACAAACGGGAATGCTGCTTGGTCGATCGGTGCAGTGGCTTGGTGCGCGCGATCATGATTCGTTCGTGCTTGGCGACGTGTACGCGGGTTACGGCAATCAGAGTTCGTTTCTCGCGATGCAAACGCTGACGGAAGCGCGACGTGATCGTACCCGCAATCAGTGGGAAGGGGTGCTGACCAGTGGTCGACTGGCGTGGTATGTGAAACCGGCCGACAAGCAACTCACCATGACTGAGGTGTTGTGGTCGTCTGGCTCAAACGTGCGTGTGCCGTACCAGCTGTCGTTTGCTGATCCGGAGGGCGGCATGCACGGATACCTTAATTCGCGCACGCCCGGTGCACATCGCGTGGTCGTGCGGACCGAGGAACGCATTCGCATTCCGTCGCGTTACACTGTGGCGGATTTTGGTGCCGCGATGTTTCTCGAAGCAGGCAAGCTGTGGGCGGAGAACGTTCCGTACGCGGTTTCATCACCGGTGCGGGGTAGCGTCGGTTTGTCGTTGCTCGCGGCGGTGCCGCCCAAGTCACGCCGTTTGTGGCGGCTCGATTTTGCGATGCCGGTGGGTGGCGATCCGTTCTCTTCGTTTGAAGTGCGATTCTCGAACGGCGATCACACGCGTGCGTTCTGGCGGGATCCGGCCGATATGCGGCGGGCCCGAGAGCGTGCGGTCCCAACAGGAATTTTTGCCTGGCCGTAGCGGTGGTGGCTTGTAACGGGGCCACAACGTAAGATCTTGTCGGCTTCATTCCGCCATGCCGGAATTCCGGCACTACGGGTCCGGCACTACGGGTCCGGCACTGCGCCGCAGTTCAGCACCCCCTCCATTCAATGCTCACGGGAGACGATGTGAACCTTCCACGCCAGACGGGATTTTTTGGTCATCCGGCAGGCCTACGAACGCTCTTTTTTGTGGAGTTATGGGAGCGCTTTTCGTATTACGGCATGCGCGCGTTGCTCATTCTCTTCATGACGGCGCCGCTTGCGGCGGGCGGACTCGGTATGCCGACGTCCGAGGCGGGTCCCATTTACGGCATGTATACGGCGTGCGCGTATCTCACGTGTTTGCCGGGTGGATGGATTGCTGATCGCCTGATTGGCCAACGACGTGCGGTATTGATGGGCGGCATCATCATCATGTGCGGTCACATCATTCTCGCATTCCATGGTGTCACCGCGTTTTTCAGCGGGCTTGTGTTCGTTGCGATCGGCACGGGACTGCTCAAGCCGAATATTTCCACGATGGTTGGCAAGCTGTACTCGACTGAAGATGCGCGACGCGACGGCGGATTTTCGATTTTTTACATGGGCATCAATCTCGGCGCGTTGCTCGCACCGCTTGTCACTGCATCGCTCGCGCAGGAGCAGTGGTTCAAGGACATGTTGAGTGGCTGGGGGATGTCACCAGAGTCATCGTGGCACTGGGGTTTCGGTGCAACGGCCGTTGGAATGTTCATCGGTGTTATCTGGTATCTGATCGACAGCAAAACGCTCGGTGATGCCGGATTGCAACCAGCGGTCAGTAGCGAAACCGAAGCGGCACAGCTGCGTGGCAAGTTCTGGAAAGGTCTCGGATTGTTTGCGGCAGTGTTAGTTGTGTTGATCGGTCTGCAGGCAACCGGCGTTGTTGCCTGGACCGTGGCGCAAGTGAGCAACACGTTTGGTGTGCTGCTGTTGCTGACCGTCGTTGCGTTTTTCGTGTGGCTGTTTGCGAGTGGCGGCTGGACGGCCGAAGAAAAGAAACGATTGGTTGTGATGACGGTGTTGTTTGCGGGCGCGTGCGTGTTCTGGTCGGTGTTTGAACAAGCGGGCAGCACGCTCAGCCTCTTTGCCGAACGCAGCACGCGAAATGAAGTATTCGGAATGTCGTTCGCCTCGGGTAAATGGCAGTCGATCAATTCGACATGGGTCATTATTCTCGCGCCCGTGTTTGCGTGGTTGTGGGTGAAGCTTGGCAAGCACAATCCAACAAGCACTGCGAAATTTTCGCTCGGTCTGGTGTTCGTGGCAGCCGGATTTCTGTTGATGGTACCGGCCGCGCAACTCGCGGCGAATGGAAATCGTGTGGGCTGGTGGTGGTTGCTTGGATGCTACTTCCTGCACACGGTTGGTGAAATGTGCATCAGCCCCGTGGGGTTGTCGGCAATGAGTCGCCTGGCGCCGGCGCGAGTTGGATCGCTGATGATGGGCGTGTGGTTCCTCGCCACGTCGGTGGGCAGTTTCATTGGCGGATCGGTTGCCGGACTGTATGAGAAATTCTCGCTTCCACAGTTGTTTGGCGTAGTGGCGCTGTACGCGCTGGTGCTCGCGGCCGTGATGGCTGCGTTGATCAATCCGGTGAAGCGGATGTTGGCGCGCGCTTAACGCACACATTCCGTCATTAAAAAGCGCGCTCCGAATTGTCGGGGCGCGCTTTTTGTTTTTTCTTCTTTAGATCCGCGCGGAGTCGGGATGTAGTGGCAAATACCGTTCCGGCGGCTTCGTGCCACCGGCGGCGCGTTGCACATCCCAATCAACTTTTGTTGGTGTTTGTTTGATGCACGCAACGAAGTGGCCGGGTGCTTTTTCTTCCAATGGCGGAACGATTGCACTGCACGCGGCATCTTTTGCGGGATGCGGACAACGTGGATGAAAAACACAGCCGCTTGGTGGATTGGCAGGCGACGGTGGTTCTCCCGGAAGCAGCAAGCGCTGGCGTTTGATCCGTGGGTCTGGCACGGGCACAGCAGACAACAGTGCCTGCGTGTACGGCATCAGCGGCATCGAGAACAAACTTGCGCGCGACGCCATCTCAACGATGCGGCCCAAATACATGACGGCGACTCGATTGGCCATGTGCGCAACTACAGCCAGGTCGTGCGCGATGAACAAGTACGCGAGTCCGCGATCACGCTGCAGATCCTGCAGCAGGTTTACAACTTGCGCTTGCACGCTGACGTCAAGCGCGGAGACAGGTTCGTCGCACACGATGAAGCGTGGTTCAACTGCAAGCGCGCGTGCAATTCCGACGCGTTGGCGCTGGCCGCCACTGAACTCGTGTGGGTACCGCGACGCGTATTCAGGACGCAGTCCAACTTCTTCCAGCAGGGAACGCACACGAGTGTCCGCAGCGGCGCCTTCGGCGAGTTTGTGGACGATCAACCCTTCGCGAATCGCGGAACCAATGGTCATGCGCGGATTGAGCGAGCCGTACGGATCCTGAAACACGATCTGCATGCGGCGACGGAGCTTTCTCAGCGCTTCGCCTTTGAGCGACAACACATTGACCCCGTCGAACTCCACCGTGCCCGCTGTAGGTTCGATTAAACGCAACAGTGCGCGACCCGTCGTTGTTTTACCACAACCGGATTCACCAACCAGCGCGAGCGTCTCGCCTGCATTAACCGTGAATGAAACGCCATCCACCGCTTTCACTGCGCCAGTGACGCGACGGAAAATTCCGGAACGAATTGGAAAGTGTTTGGCGAGTCCCGATACGGTCAGCAGCGGCGAACTGCTTGATTGCTGCACCAGCGGTGCTGACGGCGTTGTGAGAATTGACTCGCTCACGCGCGCACCGCTTCTTCGGACGTCTTGCGCACGCGTCGCGCCGGTTCTTCGATGAGATGACAACGCGCGCTATGACTTGATGACACTTGCAACAGTGCAGGGGCCTCATTCACGCAACGCTCAAACGCGTACGGGCAGCGGTCGCGAAACCGACAACCTGATGGCCACGCAGTTGGCGGGGGCACCGTCCCGCGAATTGTCTTCAATCGCTCGGACTCATCGCCCATGCGCGGTACTGCGGCCAGCAAGCCTTCGGTATACGGATGCGACGGATTGTCGAACAGCGCATCGACTGGCGCTTCTTCAACAACTTCGCCGGCGTACATCACGATGACACGCGATGCCATTTCGGCAACCACACCGAGATCATGCGTAATAAGCAGTAGTGCCAATCCCGTGCGATCACGCATCTCGCGCAGCAGCTCGAGAATCTGCGCCTGAATCGTGACGTCAAGTGCGGTGGTTGGTTCGTCGGCGATTACGAGTTGCGGCTCGAGAATGAGCGCCATTGCAATCATCACGCGTTGTCGCATGCCGCCGGACAATTCGTGCGGATACTGCTTGGCTCGCGCCGCCGGATCAGGAATACCAACTTGCGCGAGCATCTTGACCGCGCGATCCCACGCTTCCGAACGCGACGCCTTTGTGTGAACACGCACAACTTCCGCGACCTGGTCGCCAACCGTAAGCACCGGATTGAGCGCCGTCATCGGTTCCTGAAAGATCATGGAGAGCCGGTTGCCGCGCATCTGCCGCAAGCCTTCCGTAGGAAGTGTTGCGAGGTCTTTTCCGTCAAAGCGAATGCTGCTGCCCGTTTCAATACGTCCGGGCGGAGGTACGAGTCGCAAGAGCGACAGTGCAGTCACCGACTTGCCACATCCTGATTCGCCAACCAGTCCAACGGTTTCACCCGCTGCAACACTGAAGGACACACCATCCACTGCGCGCGCGATTCCTTCCGGCGTGTTGAAATACACACGCAGGTTGTTCACGCTGAGCAAAGGTTCGCCGGTTGACTTGGCGGTATTTGAATTCATCAGGTTGTTGGCCACGCGTGAACCTGTTCCGGTGCAAACACATCGCGCAAGGCATCGCCCAGAGCATTACACGCAAGCACGATGAGTATGATGGCCAATCCCGGAAACATGGTCATCCACCACTTGTCACCAAGGGCGCTGAATCCGTCGTGCAGGAGGTTGCCAAGGCTTCCGCCTGTGCCTCCCGCGCCCAGGTATGAGAGGCCGGCTTCAAGCACCACGACGCGACCAACGCCGAGCGTGGCCATCACTACTAGCATCGGCATGAGGTGCGGGAAAATGTGCTTCGTCGCCAGGCGAAAACGTCCGATTCCGGTGGCGCGCGTGGCCATCACCCAGTCGCGGGAAAGCAGCCCGGCGACTTCGCCCCGGGTAAGCCGCGCAACCTCAAACCAGCCAGTGAGTCCAACCAGCAAAGTCAGTTGCACGAGACTGTACGGATTACTCGAAATTGACGTGACCGCGAGCAGCACAAGAAACCGCGGCACGGACATCGCAACTTCGGTGATTCGCATTGACAGGCCTTCGATCCAGCCGCCAGAGAGCGCCGCGAAAATTCCAAGTGTTGTGCCCAGGATCAGGGCAATCGTCATCGCACCCGACGCAAGCAGCACCGATTTCTGACTACCGCGCAACACTCGGCTCATCAGGTCGCGGTCAACCTGATCGGTGCCCATTGGGTGGGTGAATGACGGCTGTTGATACTTGGTATATGAGATTGCGGTACCACCGTCGGGATTGTACGGCGAAAACTTTGGCGCGAGCAACACAACCACCATGAACGCGAGCATCAGCACTATTGTGCGTCGCCAGCTGTTCTGAATAACGGTCATGAGCGAAGTCTCGGGTCGGCGAATTCACGGGCGACGTCCGCGAGAAAACTTCCAAGTGCTGTCATTGCGCTGCCGACAACGACGATGCCTGAAACGAGTAAATAGTCACGGCGATCAACCGCGCCAACGAGCAATTGTCCCACGCCCGGCCAGCCGAACACCGTTTCGATGAGTACTGCACCAACGAGCAACGCCGGAAAATACATGCCGGCAATGGTGATCATCGGAAGCAGTGCAACGCGCAGCGCATGTTTTCGAATGACCTGTTTTTCTGACACGCCCTTGGCACGTGCGGTGCGCAGAAACTGTTGACCCATGACATCGCGCATCGCGGCACGCTGGTAACGCGCGAAGACTGCGATGTCCACTATTGTCAGCGAAAGCCAGGGCAACAATGTGTGCTGAAACTGATCGCGAATTGTTGCAAACAGCGTCGGGTCCTGCGTGAAATCTGTCTTGCCACCTGCTGGCAACCAGCCAAGTGAAAATGCAAAGATCAGTTGCAGCAGCATCGCAACCCAGAAGTCGGGCAACGAAAATATTGTAAACGTGATGCCGCTCGAAATGCGTTCGGCGTTCGAACCCTGGTTGGCGCCTTGCCATGTGCCGAGCAACACACCGCCAATGATGCTGGAACAGAACGCGAGTCCCATCAGCTGAAGCGTGTGTGGTATCGCGCGCGCGATTGAACTGGCGACTGGCTCGCGCATTGATATTGACCACGACAGATCGCCGTGCAACAACTGTCCGAGCCAACTCCAGTATCGATGCAACAGAGGCCCACCACCGAACTGCGCTCTTAGCTGGGCAACTCGCTCAGCGGAAATAGTCGGACTTTGCAAGAGAGATGAGAACTCATCGCCCGGGAGCGAGCCGATGAGCAGAAATACAATCGACGATGCGATGAGCACGACCGCTACTCCCTGCGCAAATCGCGCAAGGAGTCGTGTGCCGGTGTTCAGCGGGCTGCTCCAGCGCGATCACGCGGGAGCCGCTTGTTCGCATCGATGGTCCAATCGGCGAGATTGGCGTACCAGGCGTCCGCTCGCATTCCGCGCGGAGTTACGCGCGTTTGCATCAAACCAATCAGCCGATCTTCGTAGAGGAAGATTGCTGGCGCATCGTCAAGAATTTGCTGGAACGCGCGCGCCCACAAAGTGTTGGCCGTCGCGAGATTGAGCGAGTTTAGCGCGCCGTCAATGTCCGCGTCGAATTTTGGATTGGAGTATGCGCTGTAATTCTGACTGGGAATTCCGCGGGTTCCCCATGTTTGCGTAATTCCTTTGATGCCGGGTGTGACCCCCCACGCGCCAACGTAAGCATCAAACTTCCGTTCCCCCATTAACGGGCCCATCACACTACCCTCAACCGCGCGCGTCGTGGCGGCAACGCCAATTCCGTGAAATTGCTGCACGAGCAAATCTGCATAGGCCACGCGCGGCCGGCTGGTTGTCGGAACGAGAATGTCAAACGTGAGAGGCACGCCGTCCTTGCTGCGTACGTCTTTGCCGGGTTCGAGCAGCCAACCGGCCGAATCAAGCAGCGCGCGTGCATGGGCGACATCAAACGGAATTTGTTTGAGCGAGTCGGGGTTGTGGAACATCATGCGCGGAGCAGGGCCGAACGCGGGCTTCGCAAATGTGTCGAGAACAAAGCGCGCGCCGGCCACGCGATCCACCGCCATTGTGAGTGCACGACGCACGCGCACATCGCTGAAAAGTGGATTTGGTTTTGTTCTGTCTTTCGCGGAACGCAAGTTGAAGCCGAAGTATGTGTATCCGGCTTGCAAATAAGGAACGATCTTGACGTTTGGACTCTTAGGAACCTTGTCGAGATCTTCGGGCTGCAACTTTTCAAAAAAGTCAGCGTCGCCACCGAACACACTGAGGGCCGCGCCTTGCACGTTGGATTTGACCGCCCACACAACGCGATCAACTTTCGCCCGTTTGCGATAGTTTCCGGTGTCGGAAATCATCTCAATGCTCTGTTGCGGAACGCGACTGCTGAAACGAAATCGTCCGCTGCCAACTGGCGTTGCACTGAGCGAGTCCTTGCCAAGCTGTTCAATCGGAACACCAGCCAGCCGATGCGCTGGCAAGATGAGCATGTGGTACGTCGCATCAAAGAACTGCAACGGCGTACGACGCTTGAACCACACTTTGGCTGTCAGTGAGTCAGGAACGCTGATTGAGTCGATATTCGATAGATACGCGTTGTTGACCGATTGGCCCGTTGTATCTGTGTACGCGTGAAACGTGAAACGCACATCTTCGGCGCGAACCGGAACTCCATCGTGAAACCGCGCGTCCGCGCGCAGCTTGAATGCGATGGACAGCGAATCGGGCGACCATATCCAGCTTTCGGCCAAACGCGGTGTAAAGCCAGCATCGCCCGCCGTGTTGAGTTCCGGTCCGATGTCCGCGAGACGGTCGTACATCTGCGCGATGATTGCCTGGTCGAGCGCGTAGTCAACCATTGGCGGATAGAGCGAGCGGGCATCGGACGGCAATGCAATTACGAGTGTCCCACCGAGCGCGTCGGCGGCCGTGCTGTCTGGAGCTCCAGCATTCTTTTCGCCGTTACACGCGGTTGCCGCAACCACCAGCACGAGGCTCGCCGCCACTCGGCGGACAAAGGACGCATTCACGCTACGGGAATTGCGATTCATGATGACCGGGAAAAACGTCGTTGGCGCGTGTGATTCGCGGAACGCGAAGTCGTGGAATGCTAATGCGATGCTAAGGCGTTGGAGCAAGCGCATGCATACGATGTGAGGGCGGGGCTATCGGCGCCAGAGCCAGGTCGATTGCGTGAGTGCCAATCGTGTGACGTCGACCTGTTTCAGGACCTCTCTTGGTATCGACCACGGTTCGGTTTTTCCGCAGTATCCAACCGCACAATTGAGCTCCCTTTCCACGGCATTGACGATTGCATCCGCCGAAAGTTCTGGTGCCATGAGGTCGGCCAGTGCGGCCGCCGGTTCCGGGCTCGCGATTCGCGCACCCATCAACGCAGTCAATTTTGACTGATCGTCGGAAATCAGAATGCTGCCGTGCTGCAGATAGGCGCCACGTTCACGCCAGACCGAACTGGCGATGAGTTTGCGATTTTCGATCGCGATTTCGCCGGGCGCAATTCCGGAAAAACACACAACGCCTTGTTCGTGCGACGGTGTCTTTGAAGCGGTGGCCTCATCGATGAGAGGACTTTCTACTGCGAGTCGCGCGGCCAGTCCCAATGCCTGCATGGCTGTCAGCAAGCACTGGTTGATGGCGGCGTAAACTCGTGACCAGCGCACTTGATCATCAATGGGCAGCGCGACGCTGTAGGTCACTTCGCGTGCGTGCAGCAGCGCCCGTCCACCTGTAGGACGCCGCACAAAGTCCAGACCGGCCGCTGCCAATTCCTCTGGGACGTAGACGCCCGCCACACGTTCATTTCGACCAAATGAGACCGTGGGGCGCGACCAGCCGTACACTCGGAGAACGCCAACGCGATCACGTTTTGCGACGTCCATCAATCCAAGATCGACCGCCATATTCCACGCGCCGTCAGCAGGCGGCGTGCGTAACAGGCGCCAAATGTCGGGCAACAGGGTCGTTTCAGACATGATTCAGCGCATTTCCGGGCACCCAATCGGGGGCGATAACGGCGTGTTTCGCAACTGCACTGTCGGGCAAAGCATGACGCATCGAAATTCGTGGAAACTCAGTTGTGAGTCGGTTGCGGGGGCGGGTTAAGTTTAGCCAGCGCACCGATCGGGACAGGCCACGTAGCCTGAATCATCTGGTGCCTCTCTAAACGATCTGACCCGGACCCCGCGTCCGAATTCTGAGGATGTCCATGGCAACACGTACCCGCCCCGCGACCAGTTTCGCGGCGGATTCGTTTATCCCG
>JBDTTO010000005.1:0-16785 GCA_039930585.1 Gemmatimonadaceae bacterium | reverse complement strand
GAAAGATTGCCGATGCGAATGCCCACGCGAGATGTGTCCCCAATCCCAGCGCGCGCGCGCGACGGTACACGCGCACCCACCACAACAGAATTGAAATTGTCAGACACATGCCCGCCAGCAACCACCATCCGCCTTCCCGCAGCGGCGGAATGTGCAAGCCGTACGCAGGCGACGGCGGTTCGAGTGCAAGCCACGGCAACTGTCGAATGAATTGCACCGGGCTCCAGCCAACCGAGGCCCACATGTTCAATCCAATGATTTCGATCGCAAGAAATCCGAAGATCAGTGAGGCAACACCTGTGGCGCCGAGGTAAATCGGGCCAATCTGTGCGTCACCGATGATTCCGATCCAGCGATTGAACGATGGTGGCAGCTGGCGAACCCACGTGCGCTGATCAATCGGCACACCGGGATCGGGCACCGTAGTGTGGACCTGCACACGATTGAAAAGATTCTGATACTCTAGCATGAGTGCGCGCCCTCAGCGCCAGATGGGAAGATTGAGCCACCAGCTCCACCATTCGGGCCAGCCTTTCGTCCACACCGGTCCGCTGATGATGATGCAGACCGCGCTGAAGAAACCGGCACCAAGTGCGAGAGCAAGACCGAGTCGGTGAATGCCGACTGCGCCAATGGAGTAACCCAGCAGATCACGGAAGTATGTGTTCTCGTGTTCGCTGGTTTTAATCGGTTCGCCTTTCTGCGGATTCGTAACCGACAGAATGATCGAACCGTGCATACTGAGTGCGAGTGTACACGTGAAGAAGAACGTGATCGCAATCATGTGCGCGGGATTGTAGTGGAAGTGGAGATACTGATATCCCACGTTCGACACCCAATCCAGATGACTCAGAATGCCGTAGGGAAATCCATGTCCCCAGGCGCCGAGCAATATTGGGCGCAGCACCACCAGCGTGACGTACGCGAAGATCGCCATGCCGTACGCGAAGGGCACGTGATATCCCATGCCAAGTTTGCGACTGATTTCCGCTTGTCGGAGCGCCCACGATAAAAACGCGCCGATCGCGCAGATCGTGACGAGTTGCCACAGTCCGCCTTCGGCCAATGGTGCGAAACCCAAACCGTATTTCAGGTCGGGCGGCGCAATACTTATTTGCCAGATATTCCATGTTGGCCCCAGCGCTGCGCCCCAGATGAGAAGCAGTGTGCCAAGCACGGCGAAGAAGATGGTCGAGACACCAAAAAAACCAACGTAGAACGGTCCGACCCAGAAGTCGAAGAGGTCTCCGCCTAAAAGTGTACCGCCGCGTACGCGATACTTCTGTTCAAAACTCAGCATGGCCATGCTGCGATCTCCTGGAAGGAACTGCTTTGATTGGCTGCCGCCTTACCACATCTCCACTCATTGCACCGGACATCGGAGGCAGCGCACAACACTGATGCGCCGCCGTCCGAAATCACGGATTGCTGCGTTTCGCTACTTACCACCCGGCGGTAACGGACTCATTTCCGATGTGGTCATCGCGCCACCACCGCCCAGCCAGTTGAAACGGCTGGTACTCAGCAGCATGAAGTGAATCAGCAATGCCAGTACAAACAGGAACGTGAACAGCGCGATCATCGTGCGCTGCGGGTTGAAGATCATCCAAATACGGTGCATGATGGTCTCCGTTTACTTGGTTGCCACAACGGCCGGAGCCGATGTAGTTGTTGAGGCCGTGTATCCGTTTGCACCTGGAATCCACGGACGCCATTGCCATGCGGCAAAGTGCGCTGCAGCTGCAACGAGGACGAACAGTGCGAAGCTCATCATGAACATTCCATGAAAGCCACGCGCTTCGTCTTCACTGAGGCCGCTCATTCCGCTTCCCTGAGCCATGTGATACCTCCTGGTATCAGCTTGCCTGTGAACCTGCACCATCACGTCGCACCCAGTGCGCGACGCTTGAAACCGGTGCAAACGCAATACGGAATGCCGCAACTCGCTGCCCACGAGCCTTGCCACTCCGTATTGCGCTGCACCGTACCTCACTTGTGTGAAACGACGTCGCAGTTGTGTGGCGACACGCTTCTGTTGCTAACTTTCCAGCGGTGAGCACACCAACCTGGGACACACTTCGCGACCGCTGGCCAAACGCGCGATTCAGCAGATTTGTCGACGCGGCCGGATTGCGTTGGCATGTGCAGATCGCGGGTGACGGCCCAACAATCGTGTTGCTGCATGGTTCAGGCGCCGCAACACACACGTGGCGCGATGTGTTGCCGCTCCTCGCGAAATCGTTCACGGTTGTTGCAATGGATTTGCCTGGGCACGGATTCACGTCGCGCCCTGATGCGTCAAGCATGTCGATCGACAACATGTCCGCGTTGGTGCGCGGTCTGCTGCGCATGCTTGATGTCACGCCGCATGCCATGGTCGGGCATTCAGCCGGTGGTGCAATCGCGTTGTGGCTTGCGAGTGAATGGCCAACAGCGTCGGTAGTCGGCATCAACGCGGCGCTCGCCCCACCGAATGTATTGATGTCGCTTTTAACGCCCGGCGTTGAATTACTCACGCACTCCGGGCTGACCGGATTGCTGACGGCAAAACTGGCCGAAAGTGATTTCGTATTCGAGTCGCTGATGAAATCAACGGGTTCGGTCATCAGCAAAGAACAACTCGCGTTATACCGCACCTTTGCGACATCGCGCGAGCATGCCGGCGCGGTCATGTCGATGTTTGCGAACTGGGATCTCAACGCCCTGGCGCGCAAATTGCCGAGTGTGGTGAATGCTGTTTCGTTGATCGTTGGCTTGCGCGATGAATGGGTGCCCGCGGCTGACACTGCCCGCATCGCACGTTCGTTGCGGAACGCGACGCTCATCGAAATTCCAAACGCCGGCCACCTGGCGCACGAGGAATTGCCGGTTCGCGTTTGCGAAATCATCAACGAGGTCGTCGCGTAATCAGACACGCGTACCCCCGGTCACAGCCATCAGATGGGCGATTGACACACGTTCGTCACCGACACGCATAGCCTCACGCTCAGCACTGTCACGCAAGCGTTTTGATGCAGAGATTCGCGTAACAAACGGCTCGAGTTCGACGCGCGCATTCAATTCGTCGCTGGCCACGTCATCCCATGGCAGCTGACGAACATTCTTTGCCGGCGTCGCGTCCACCTTGTCGAGCTCCGTGCCAAGCGGAATGATGTGAAACAACGCATCGAACAACGCGTTGCACACTTCCTGCACGAGATACGTGGCGCCCGAATAGCCCATGAACGGAGTGCCGGTGTGTCGACGAATCACAGCACCGGGAAATGACGCCGGGATGTACAGCGACCGGCCACCAACTTCGGCGATGTACATGCGCTCATTGAACGAGCCGAACATGATCATCGGCGGCGTGGCTTTCACGGCAGCGCGCACTGCATCGTTGTCGGGTTTGACGCCTGGTTTCCGCGAAAACGAGAACGTGCACGGCAGCCCCATTTCCGCCTCGAGAAAATGCCGCACGCCGCGCGAATATGTTTCGGTCGCGACAATTGCAAAACTCGCGGTCGCAAAGAAATCCTGCGTTACGCTTCGCCACAGATCCCACAACGGCTTGATCGTCGTATGTTTCTCGCGCTCGATGAACGGCTCGGGATCAACGCCGGCCAGTTCACCAAGTTTCCGCAGAAACGCCGTGGTGGAGAACAGGCCAATGGGCGCCTGCAGGTACGGCATATCCAGCGCTTCGCATAACTGCCGACCGAATTCCCGGTACATGCAAACCGTGACATCCGCATCGACCAAACGCGGCACGTCCGCGAGATGCGTGCCCAGCGGGAATACCATGTTGATGTCGCAACCAATGCCTTCAACGAGGCGACGAATTTCCGCAACGTCGCTTGGCATGTTGAACGTGCCGTAACACGGTCCAACAATGTTTACCCGTGGTTTTGCACCGGGTTTGCGTTCGGCCTTCTTCGGAGCGACACCTTTCTTGAGACCGTATTCGCTCCACAGCCAATACATCGCGCGATTTGCTGCTTGCCACTGGTCTTCATCAATCGTGCGGGGAAGGAAACGCACGAGATTTGAACCTTCCGGCGTGACACCGCCACCAATCATTTCGGCAATACTACCGGTCACAACAACGGATGGTTGATCGGGATCGAGCGTCGCGTTCGCGCGTCGCATCGATTTCTCCGTGCCTTCCATGGCCAGATTGTCTTCGGACAATCCCGTGACAACGATTGGCAATTCGTGCGGCGGCAGTGCGTCGGTGTAGTGCAGCACTGATGTCACCGGGAGATTTTCGCATCCCACAGGACCATCAATAACGGTTTGCAATCCCTTGATCGCCGCAAATACATACACAGCGCCCCAGTATCCGCCCGCGCGATCATGATCGAGTACGAGCGTCATACCATTTCCTCCGCCTTGCGCTTCTTGGCTTGTGCAGCCATGCGCATACGGAAGCGCTCGCGCACTTCCGGCCGGTCCACTGGAATTTCCGAGAAGCCGTAACCCGTTGCGTGGCCCGTGCCGACTCCATCGAAGAATTCGCGCATGGCCGCGAAACGTTCGCCGCCACCAATCGCGGCGCGCACCGTTGAAGCCAGCGCGCCGGCTCCTGCAATTCCAAATAGCGGACGCGCCGAAATGAGATTGGTGAAGTACACACCGGCGCGCGAATTCTCTTTCGCTTTCTGTACGACCGGCGTTGTACCGATAGCGAGATCGGGTTTGAACTCGTGCATCGCGGCGAGATCCTGTTCAAGCGACGCGCGATACTGCACGTGAACACCTTTGCTCTCAAGCCATTCGCAGTCGGCCTTGCTCCACTCCGTCTTCGGGCACGCAGTACCGACGTAGCGAAGATCGGCGCCGCCTTCAACCAACAGACGACCAACGAGCAACTCGGATCCTTCATAGCCCGAAAGCGTGATGCGACCGTTGATGCGGTTAGCGGCCAGCGCGCCAGCAATGGCCGGCAACACGCGCTGTTTCGCAGCATCGCGCGCCGTGGCGCTGGTTCCGGTGGCCGCAGCAATTGCATCAAGCCACGCCGCCGTGCCATCAACACCAACCGGCGCCGATCCGACAATCGGTCGACCCGCCGCTGTGAATTCGCGAACACTCGCCGTGTAAAACGGATGCACCGCGCCAACCACCGCGCAGTCGAGCGCTGAGTACAAATCGCGCCATTCACGTGTTGGTACTACTGGTCCCGCGGCGAGTCCCATCGGCTCAAGCATCATACCGATACCAACGGGATCGGCCGGAAACACTTCGCCCAACAACGTGACTGTCGGTTTATCTGAAACGCCGCCGCGAGGGCGGAGAACGGGACCCTGCTCTGCTTCGAGGCGAGCGTAACGCAACATGGCACCGGCCAACACATCTTTTGCTTCGGCGTGTGTTGGCACACCAAAACCCGGTACATCAATTCCAATAATGCGAACGCCGTTGATCTCTTTCGGCAACAATCCGAGTGGCACACCAGACGCCGTTGGTACGCACAGATTGATGATCACGACGCAATCGTACAACGCAGGATCGGCCAGCTTGAACACAGCGTCGCGAATGTCTTCAAACAGCTGCCCGGTCACGAGCGTCTCTGAATTGAAGGGCACATAACCGACCGTTCGACGCGCGCCGTAAAAGTGCGACGTGAAGGTCAGCCCATACACACAACACGCCGATCCCGATAGCACGGTCGCCGTACGTCGCATGCGCAAACCGACGCGCAGTGAACCGAATGCGGGACACATGGACTGCGGCTGATCGTGCGGACCTTTCGGATAATCGGCCGCATATTGCGCCAGAATTTCACTCTTCCCTGCGGACGCTGCTGCTGCGTGCAATTGATTTGCACCCGCATGGCAGCCCAATCCGTCCGTCGATGTTGACGGCGAATCAATCACAGGAAGCGAGATTGCGGTCATGTCACGCCGCGTCGTAAATGACTTCGAGCGACGGCTTCACCACCGTCGACGCACCAACCATGTCAACTTCAGTTGCTGGTTCCAACACGTAATCGCGACCGGTTGCGTGGCTCGAGAACAGCCCAAGCAATTCATCCTGCGTTAACGGTTTCGGACGGAGCGGTGGCGCAGTTGCCACCTGTTCAGCCAACTCTTCAAACATTGGCGCCCACTGTCCACCTGGCCGTCCCACGATTTCGTAGTTCGCGCTCTTTTTGCGAATGTCATCGTGCGCCGGAATTGCAGCCAACACGGGAATGCCCGCGCGATCGGCAAACGCCTGCGCTTCACCGGTACCGTCGTCTTTGTTGATGACCAATCCGGCAACACCAACATTGCCGCCAAGCTTTCGGAAATATTCAACCGCCGAACAGACGTTATTCGCGACGTACAGCGACTGGAGATCGTTGGAGCCAACCACAATCACCTTCTGACACATGTCGCGCGCTATCGGCAATCCGAATCCGCCGCACACAACGTCACCAAGGAAGTCCAGCAACACGAAGTCAAATCCCCATTCGTGAAAGCCCAGTTTTTCCAGCAACTCGAATCCGTGAATGATGCCGCGACCTCCGCAACCGCGTCCCACTTCCGGGCCACCCAATTCCATCGCATACACACCGTCCCGTTTAAAGCATACGTCCCCGATGCTGACCGCTTCACCGGCAAGTTTTTTTCGCGATGAAGTTTCAATAATTGTTGGGCAACTGCGTCCACCAAACAGCAGTGATGTCGTATCGCTTTTTGGATCACATCCAATCAGCAGCACTTTCTTGCCCTGCTGCGCCATCATGTACGACAGATTCGCGAGCGTAAAACTTTTGCCGATTCCGCCTTTCCCGTAAATCGCGATGATCTGCGTTTCTTTTTTGACGGGTGAAGTGGAGATGGGTTCAGGCTCGTACGAGGCCTCTTCGCGTACGTTCGACACGAGCTCCACCAGCGCATGGTTAGTGGTCGGAATGTCAACACTAATCATGCGCAGTTTCTCCAGTCGAGTACCATCTTGAGGCACGACGCGTCATTGAACGCGGTGCGATAAGCGGATTGTGCGTCTGCCACGGGTTGCACGTGCGAAACGAGACCATCAAGTGAGAGCGAGCCCAGCGCCGCATATTTCGCGACCGCGAGCAAATCACCTGGCTGCCACTGCGCCGCAACACGCATTCGCGCTTCACGCTGGAATGCCGGCGCGAACTGAAACGTCAGCGCATCGCTGTAGAATCCCGCGAGCACGATTTCACCATTGGGACTCAGTCGCGAGATCAGCGTATCCAGCAAGCGACTGTCACCACTCACATCGTAAATCGACTTGTAGTCACGACGCTGATCGTCATCGGGCGCACACACGACGTAACCATCAGCACCCGCGCGTCGTTCCGGATTTGTTTCCCAGACAACTGGCACTTCATCACCAAACAAGACCGCAAGCCTGGCCAGCAGTCGGCCAAGCACACCGTGTCCGATGATAAGTTGCGGAACCGCGCCACCATCAATCGCATGCAATGCGGTTGCCGCAAGTGCAAGCAAAATGCCGCGATCCTGCAGCGTGCCATCAATGGGCACAACACGCGATCCCGGCACCACCAATCGTTGCGCAGCGCCGCCAAACAACGGACGCGCATCAACAAAACTTTTGGATCCCGCCACGAACACGTGCTCCCCGGGCCGACGACCCGACGTCGCGCCGCATTCGACAATGCGCCCGACGGATTCGTAGCCAGGCACCAACGGATATCCCATCCCCGGAAATGCCGGCATACGCCCCGTCCACAGCAGCCGCTCGGTCCCGCTGCTGATTCCGGTCCAGTCGATCTCCACGACGACATCGTCCGCAGTCGGCGCAACCAACGCCAATTGGGCGAGGTTGAGCTCTTCGGGGCGTTCAAAAACGATGGCTAATGCTTCCATCGAGGGCCGGTTTTCGCAGGTGGGTGGGCGAGCGAGTGTACAGTGCGGTTGACGTTTGAATCTGTCAAGAGTTCTTGACACTTGAATGTGACACGATTTGTTGACACTTCCACTTTTCGCTTCATTTAGACCGCTCAGACCTCGGCGATCAGGATGCCGGTGCTCACCGGATAATGAGTGCCCAACACCCGGCACCTCGAAAAACCCGCGCCCAGACACAGCCGCTCCAGCTCGGCACAACTCCGCGCCCGGCCTGATCCCATAGCAAACAGATACAGCGCGAAATAAGCATCTCCGACATTTCTCGCACCTCGTACGCCGGACATCGGCTCGGCAATTAATAACCTTCCGCCAGGCGCAAGCGCCGCGCGGGCCCGCTTGAGCAGTTGCGAAACGGTGGCGTCATCGTGATCCAACAGAATGCGAACGACAGTGACGACATCAAATCCGCCCGGCAGGTCATCCGTTCGAAAATCGCCACCAGACACCCGCACCTTCGACCCCGCAGACTCATTAGCCTGCTGCGCCAGTTCCGCAACCGCCGGGAGGTCAAACATCGCCACATCGAGATGTGGCCACTTTTCGGCAATCGCACGGGAAAATCGTCCCTCGCCGCCGCCCACGTCCAGAACGGAGCTGTGTGGTGCAAATGAATACGCATCAAGGACTTCGGCGATCAACGGGCCAGCCGTAGCCGACATTAGCGCGCTGTACGGCGCCACCTCATTTTCAGCGGGGGCCGATTCGGCAGTGGCGTACGGGTAGTAGCGGCCGAGTGCCGTGTCGGAATCACGGCGGCGCCTTAGGAGTGCGACCGGCTGACGCAGGTCATCATATAGAAGAGCATGATGGGTCACGAGCGCGCGCAGCCCCTCGTTATTGGCAAGCGGCGCGCCCAATTGACCAAGCCCAATTCGATTGCCAGTGCGTTTTTCCAACAGGCGAAGCGCGATTGCCGCACTCAGCAGGCGATCAAGGGAATAGGGAGGCAGTGAAGTTCTGGCGGCAATTGTCTCCGGCTGGAGCGGAGCCTTGGCCAGCATTGTAAACAAATCGAGTTCGACGCACGCCTGCAGCACCTGCGAGTACACGAACCCCGCCATCAGGTCGAACAAAGCGCGCGAACGCCGGTGTGCAATGGGACGTGTCAGCGGGAATTTGGCCGCCCATTTCTGAAAGGCCGCACTGCTCACCGTGCGATCACGCCAGGCCAGCACGCGATCAACCCAATTTTCCTGCACCCTCGGCACATCCACCGACGGTGCTTCCGCCACTGCCACGCCGCGCTCAGCCACGCTGCCTCCTTCGTGAGGTCGGACTCGGACGCGTCGATCCTACGACCAAGGCCGCCATGTGTCAACATTACTTGACACAATTTATCGTCCGCCTATTGCGACGCAGAGTTGCCGGTCGTACCCTATCGACAGCACCCCCTACCTGCCGCCGGAGACCTTCGCCTGTCCCACACCTACCCGTTTTCTGCCATCGTTGGACAGGATGAGATGAAGCTGGCCCTCACCTTGGCGGCCGTGGATCCGTCCATTGGTGGGGTGCTGATCCTGGGCGACCGGGGCACCGCCAAGAGCACCGCGGTGCGCGCGCTGCCAACGTTATTGCCAACACTCAAGGTGGTTGTCGGCTGTCGGTACGGATGTGATCCAGCCGCAAACGGTTCGCGGTGTTCGGAATGCCGTGAACGCAGTTTGAATGGCGAGACAATTCGCACGCGACTGGCGCCGGTTCCGGTTGTCGATCTTCCGCTGGGCGCGACCGAAGATCGCGTTGCTGGTGCGCTCGATATCGAACGTGCACTCGTGCGCGGCGAAAAAGCGTTTGAGCCAGGATTGCTCGCGCGCGCACATCGCGGATTTCTGTACGTCGATGAAATCAATCTTCTCGAAGATCATCTGGTCGATTTGTTGCTGGACGTTGCAACGACCGGCGAAAACGTTGTTGAACGCGAAGGGCTGAGCATTAAACATCCTGCACGTTTTGTACTTGTCGGAACCGGCAATCCCGAAGAAGGCGAACTGCGACCGCAGTTGCTGGATCGCTTTGGATTGAGTGTCGAAGCGCGCACGCCGTCCAATATTGCTGAACGTGTCGAGGTCGTCCGTCGTCGCGATTCGTTTGATCGCGAGCCGGATGTATTTGCTGAACGTTTCAAAAAGGCCGATGCGACGTTGAGGAAACGTGTCGTTGCGGCGCGTGCAAAACTTCCTGAGGTACAAACTCCAGACGCATTGTTGACTCGCGCTACTGAGCTGTGCCTGCTGCTCAACGTTGATGGCTTGCGCGGCGAACTGACGATGCTGCGCGCGTCGCGAGCGCTGGCCGCATACGAAGGCGCGTCCGTTACCACGATGTCACATCTCAAGCGAGTTGCGCCGCTCGTGTTGCGTCATCGCTTGCGTCGCGGACCGTTGGACGAAGTGGGATCGGGCACACGGGTGGAGCGTGCAATCAACGAACTATTCGGTGCCACCGATGTCACCGGCTGACAACGACGCCCGGCTGGCCGCACTGTTGCTCGCAATTGATCCCCGCGGACTCAAGGGCGCCATTGTGCGCGGTCGTTCTCCACTGATGTGCGAGCAATGGCTCGAGTTCTACTCGGCACTGATGCCACCGGATTCTCCTTCCAAACGAGTGCCATCAAACATCAGTGAAGAGCGATTGCTGGGTGGCCTGGACTTTGCCGCGACGCTTTCGCGTGGTGTGGCGGTATGCGAACGCGGCGTGCTGGCGATGGCGCACGGCGGAAGCGTAGTTATGCAGGCCTCGACAACGCGCAACTCGACGTTCACCCACGTGGCGCGCGCGCTGGATCGCGGCGGTGTTTCGGTTGAACGCGACGGATTCAGTGAAACTCACGCGAGCACGTTCTGCGCAATAACAATTGAATGCGCTGATGACGAGGTGGTTCCCGCATCAATGGCAGACCGAGTCGCATTTGTTGCGAGCCTGAATGACACCACACGACAAACCTGGACCAACGTGCCGTCGAGAGAAATCGTGATGGCTGCACGACAGCGTCTGAACCAGGTGCATTGCAGCGATTCCTGCATCGAGGCCATGACACGCGGCGCAAGCAAACTGGGCGTAACTTCTTCGCGCGCGATTCTCCTCACGCTGGCGACGGCGCGCGCGCATGCGGCATTGCTGTCGCACGAGATGATACTGGATTCGGACATCGCTTGCGCCGCTCGATTGGTGCTCGCCCCGCGTGCAACGGTGTTGCCTGACAATGAAGGGCACGAGACCGAAAAAGGCGAATCGCCAGACGATCAGAAACGCGAAACGGTGGACGAAGCGCAGTCTCGTAACGAGCAGCAACTGCGCGAGCGTCAGGCACAAGAGTTTGAACGGACCGAACCCGACAACAGCGATTCGCAAAAGAACGAGTTGGCCAATGATGCAGCCACGCTTACAGACGTTGTAATTCGCGCCGCAGCTGCAGCTTTGCCGGCCGGATTACTGGCGGCCGCGGCCGCGAAAGTATCCGGTGCGAACAAGAGCGTGGGCCGTGCCGGAAGTGAGACTCAAAATGGAGCACGTGGTCGACAAGTTGGTGTGCGCCGAGGCGAACCACGCGGCGGGGCTCGGCTTGATCTTGTCGCGACTCTCCGCGCAGCCGTTCCGCTACAACGCGTTCGACGTGAAGCGCGCACTGAAGGCGCTGCGCGCGTCGTCGAGTTGCGCCGCGATGATTTTCGCTTGCGCCGATGCTCTACTCCAACGACAACTACAACGCTGTTCGTTGTTGACGCATCTGGCTCGGCCGCGCTGCATCGATTGGCCGAGGCGAAAGGCGCGGTCGAGCTGATGCTGGCTGAAGGTTATGCGCGGCGCGACAAAGTGGCGTTGATTGCGTTTCGCGGCACCGCGGCAGAATTGGTGTTGCCGCCTACGCATGCCTTGGCGCGTGCACGCCGCGCGGTGGCGGGCATGCCGGCTGGCGGTGGAACTCCGCTCGCAACTGCGTTGGATGTTGCCGCAACTACTGTCATGCAGATTCGTCGCGACACTTCGCAAGTTGTCATGGTGATCCTGACCGATGGACGAGCAAATGTTGCGCGTGATGGCAAAGGCGGACGCGCGCGAGCAGAGTCCGAAGCGATGGACGCAGCGCAGCGCATTCGCGCTCTGGGTGTCGATGCGGTTTGGATTGACACTTCACAACGAACCGATTCACTGTCGCGCAACCTGGCCCAGAATGCCGGCGCGCGATATCTGCTGCTTCCGGCTCCGAATGCGCGTGGTCTGACTGACGTTGCTCGTGCGGCACGAAGCGATCAAGTGAAATCAGACGCCGCTCAGGCACAACGCGTGGTGCGCAGCGCATGAGCGATTCGACGTTATCACGCTCGGCGGCGAGCGCTGCAACGAGTTTGCCCAAGGCATCGCTTGGGGCGTCACTTGCGTTGGTGATTGGTTTCTGGTGGGCCGCGACCGGACTGACGCTTGCGATGCAACGCAGTTCACTCACGAGCGTTGCCAGCGTTGCAATTGCGTCCGTTTTTGCGCTGGTAGGTGCCGTGTTAATCGTGAAAACACGAACCGACACAACGGTACGGAGTGCGCGCCTCGCGTTCCTCGGCAGCGCGCTGGTGTGGTGGTGGTGTTCAACGCTGTTTTATGCGGGAATTGGCATCAACATCGCGGACAGTGCAGCCGTGGTTCCACCGCCGCGCACCTTTGCATTCGCGTTGCAGGCTATTGCTGCAACACTGCGTCCGGATCTCGTTGGTGTATTCGCGTTGGTACTGATCGGTATTCTCGTCTGGCGCCGTCCGAACCGATTCGCGCTTGGCGCGCTTTTCACGTTTTGGGGCACACTGCAAACCGCGAAACTGAACGTGTTTATGGGTGTGCGGAATTCCGGAGTTGACTGGCTGCCCGAACACCTGGTGAAGTTGAGTCAGTTCTTCGGGCCACCACAAAACTCGCTGTTGTTGCCGGTAACGATTGCAGGGCTCGGTATTTGTTTTGCGAGCATGGCGCGATCGTCAAGTGCAGCGGACCAGCCCTTCGCAAAACACGGCTACGCGATGATTGCATTTCTGCTCGCGCTCGCTGTTCTGGAGCACATCATGCTGGGTGTGAATTTGTCGTTGCCACTTTGGGACATCTTCCGGCCACAGAATTAATGACGAACGAATCGTTACCGAAAACGGACGAGGGATTCTGCGCGGAACTGGTGCGACATCATGCGCGAACGTTTGCGGCGGCCAGTCGGTTTCTTCCCGCAGAAAAACGGCGAGCCGCGTTTGCCGTTTATGCGTTTTGTCGAGTGGCTGATGATTTTGTCGACGAAGCAATACAGGGAGCAACCGGGGCCGAACAGGATCTCAATCAACATTCGAGAGCGCTGTCGGCCGTGTATGAAGGAACCGCGCAAACGCCGCTGTTCCGGGAGTTGCGGTGGGCAGTGGACAAGTATGGGATTCCGTCCGCGCCGTTTCACGGGCTGATGCACATGTTGCGAACGGATCTCGCCCCCGTTCAATACGAGACGTGGACTGATCTTGAACGGTATTGCGGAGGCGTTGCGAGCACCGTGGGCGAAATGTGCGCGCATGTGTTTGGCATGCCGGCATCCGCCGTGATTCGTGAAGATGCATTGCGCTGCGCGCGTATTCTTGGAGTGGCGCTGCAACTCACCAATATCCTTCGCGACGTCGGAGAAGACGCGGCCCGTGGCCGGTGTTATCTGCCGTTGGAAGACCTGTCGCGGTTTGGTATTTCGCGCGACGAAATTCTGGGTCGAACCATTCGCGGCAGCGACATCCGCTGGCAGGCGCTGATGCGGTTTGAAGTCGCGCGCACGCGTGCTTTGTACGCAGAGGCCGAACCGGGCATTCGGTATCTCGACCGTGACTCGCAGTGCTGCGCCACGATTTGCGCGTCAGGGTACGCCGGAATTCTTGGAGCGATCGAACGTCGCAACTACGATACGCTGTCGGGTCGCGCGCACATCGGCACAGCGCGCAAATTGCTTGTGATGTTCAACGCCTGGCGAGTTACGCGATCTTCTGCACCCGCACTTCCCGCCTCACATTCTGCCGCTCCGGGTGAACAACCCATGCGCGCCTGAGGTCAGGAAAGTGTCATGACGATCGCCCACCTTGTCGATGGCATTATCGCGTTGGTGGTGATGGAAATGATCGGATTGATTCTTTACCGGCGAGCAAAGCACCGGGGTATGCCGGGACGCGAGGTCATGTCGTTTCTTGGTGCCGGTGCCGGGCTCATGCTGGCGTTGCGCGTATTGGTCAGTGATGGCCCATTCGTGCTGTTCGGCGCAGCCATGCTCTTTTCACTAAGCATGCATCTCTGGCACGTGAAACAGCGCTGGCAGTAGCAAGTTGTAGCGATACTGCCGGTGCGCTATTGTTGCCGCCTAGTGTGTTGATCTTGCAATCAGTGATCGCACGCGTTCCATCGCATTGCCAATCGCTGTGTCCGTGGCCGCAAGCGTTTGCGGATTGTGCGCGAGTGATACAAATCCCGATTCAAATGCCGACGGTGCGAGATACACCCCTTCGTTGAGCATGGCGTGAAAGAACGCACCGAAACGCAGTGTGTTTACGATCGCCTTTGCATGTGCATAATCGCGCACCGGCTCTGGGGCAAAAAAGAAACCCCACATGCTGCCGACCGCCGATGTCACGATTGGAATGTCATCATGCGCCGCATGACGTTGCAACGCCTCGGTAATCGAAGCTGTCATGTCACTCATGGCCTCGAACGCACCGGGCGCGGAAATCGCGCGCAGTGTTTCCATCCCCGCGACCATAGCCAGAGGATTTCCGGAAAGCGTACCGGCCTGATACATCGAGCCGGCCGGCGCAACGCGCATCATGTACTCGCGTTTGCCGCCGTACGCGGCGGCCGGCAAGCCGCCACCAATAACTTTGCCCAGACACGTCAGATCGGGCACGATGTTGTACACCGCCTGCGCACCGCCAAGTGCAACGCGAAATCCAGTCATTACTTCATCGAAAATGAGCAATGCGCCGGTGCGCGTGCAGATGTCACGCAGCGCCTGCAGGAATCCAGGTTCCGGCAGCACCAAACCCATATTTCCTGCGACTGGTTCAACCAACACCGCAGCAACGTCTCGATTCGCGCATAACGCTTCGACAGCATTTGCGTCATTGAATGGTGCGGTGAGTGTGTCGGCCACAACGGATGCAGAAACGCCCGGGCTGTCAGGCAAACCGAGCGTTGCAACACCAGAACCTGCCTGCACAAGAAACGCATCCGCATGACCGTGATAACAGCCGGCAAACTTCACGATTTTTGATCGACCAGTTACGGCACGCGCGAGTCGAACAGCGCTCATGGTCGCTTCAGTACCCGACGAAACAAACCGGACCATTTCAACCGCGGGCATGATCTTTGTAATCATGCGTGCCAGTTGACTCTCGAGTTCAGTGGGCGCACCAAATGTTGTACCCAACGCCGCTTGTTTCGTAATTGCGCTTACCACCGCGCGATTGGCGTGGCCGAGTATGAGCGGTCCCCATGATAGGACGTAGTCAATGTACCGATTGTCGTCGGCATCAACGAGATATGCGCCTTCGCCACGTGTTATGAAGCGCGGTGTGCCGCCGACTCCGCGAAATGCGCGTACCGGGCTGCTGACGCCACCAGGCATCAGTGTTTGCGCGTCGGCAAACAGCTCATCGGATCGCTGAGTGGAAACGGGAGTTGAGACGTGATCGAAGACTGTGCCAACTTT
This sequence comes from Gemmatimonadaceae bacterium, assembly GCA_039930585.1. Taxonomy (GTDB): domain Bacteria; phylum Gemmatimonadota; class Gemmatimonadetes; order Gemmatimonadales; family Gemmatimonadaceae; genus Gemmatimonas. The sequence continues at coordinate 1,209 of JBDTTO010000005.1, read as the reverse complement.
GCTCATACGTTTCCTTCACTCCACTGAGCAACCTGTTTCGCGAAATACGTAATGATGATGTCGGCACCCGCGCGCTTGATTGCCGTCAGTGATTCCATCGCGGCGCGTGGTTCATCAATCCAGCCTCGTTCAGCCGCTGCAACAATCATCGCGTATTCGCCACTCACCTGATACGCCGCGAGCGGCCGGTCCATCTGATCGCGAGTTTGCCGAATGATGTCCAGGTATGCACCCGCAGGTTTCACCATGATGATGTCAGCGCCTTCTTCGATATCGAGCGAAACTTCGTACAATGCCTCTCGCGCGTTGGGCGGATCCATCTGATAGGCGCGACGATCACCAAAGGACGGCGTCGAACCGGCAGCGTCTCGAAAGGGGCCGTAAAACGCTGATGCGTATTTCGCGGAATACGCCATGATTGGAATGGACGAATGCCCTGCTGAATCGAGCGCATCCCGGATCGCGCCAACCTGTCCGTCCATCATCGCGCTTGGCGCGATGACATCGGCGCCGGCATCGGCGTACGCGACCGCGGCACGACTCAGCAATGACAACGTTTCGTCGTTCATCACGTGACCGCCGGCGTTGTGCAAAACGCCGCAGTGCCCGTGATCCGTGTATTCGCACAGGCACACGTCCGCCATGACAACTGTATTTGGTGAGCGACGTTTGATCGCCTTCACAGCGCGTGGCACTGGCCCGTCCGCGCTCCACGCCTGAGTGCCCGTCGCATCCTTGGATCCCGGAATTCCAAACAAGATCACGGATGACACTGATGTTGCATCAAGCGCATCCAGCTCTTCAGGCAGGCGATCAACCGAACGTTGTGCATGCCCTTTCATACTGCCGATTGGACGCACGACGTTGCTCTCGTCCGTGACAAAGAGCGGCAGCACGCATTCTTTTACCGAAACGCGATGCTCGCGCACGAGCGACCGCAGCGCGGCGGTGCGACGCAAGCGACGGGGACGATACAACAAACCCACATCAACGACTTCCGGATTCGAATGCGGCGATACGAGTGGAGTCTCGGGCAATGCATCTCGCATCACCCGCATCGCGTTTGGATTGTTCAAACGATCAAGGCGATCCGGCATGTCAGAAACTCCGAGGGGCGGGACTGATACGTCGTGTTGTAGTTCGTCGAGGACGGAAGCAACGAGCCAGGGCGTCGATCAGCGATTCTATTGATGGTTCAGATGCGATGGC
>JBDTTO010000004.1:0-17085 GCA_039930585.1 Gemmatimonadaceae bacterium | reverse complement strand
CCGCGTCGCGCTGCGTTACGGACCGCTCGTGTACAACATCGAGAAAGTGGATCAGGACATTGACGGCGTGCTTGATCCGACGGCGCCACTGACTACCGAGTGGCGGAAAGACCTGCTGGGTGGCGTGACGGTTATCAAAGGTGCGTTTACAAACGGCACTGCGTTCACGGCGATTCCGAACTACACGAGATTCAATCGACAGCCAGTCGTGGCGCCTGTAGCACCGTTGGATTCTGCAGCACGCGCCGCCGCCGCGCGCGACGTTGCCGAAGCTGCGGCACGCGCCGTTGCGGCAGGACAACCGCTGCCACGTCCCCCGCAACCGTCGCCTGCTTCAATTGTGTGGATTCGGGAGAAGTAGCCCGCGCTGCGGGTCACGATGCGAAATTCATCCGGCGTGCAGATGCCGATGGACAACATGAAATCACGCAGGTCGGATTCGTAGGCGCGCCGCGTGCGCGGATTATCGATGGTCGCAAACCACTCGATCTCGGCCCGCACAGTAGCCAGCTGGTGGAACTCTGCCGCGGTCAGCGTATGCTCCCCGCGTCGCGCCAAACTCTGGCCCTAGTCGCTTCCCGATCGGCCCCCAGACGCGATCGCAGCGGATCGATCTGACCCGGACTCAACTATAACAGCCGATTTCTTGACATTATTGGTTAACGCGGGCGTGGTCGCGGTGCCAATCGCCGTAGTGATAAACGTTTTGAGGGCCGCTTCACCACGCCAGACTGCTGTAGCTAACATATTTTATCAATACTAAAATTTATTTCGGAGATCTACCGTCCTGCTCGATTTTAAAGCCGGTTATGCTGGCTAAGGTCAACTCGTATCAAGTGCAGAGTTGGTGAAAAATCGCTGCGGCAGAAGTTCAACTCGCTGGATTCTTGGCAAGCGGTTCAGCATTTGGCGCGTATTCATGGCATTGAGCATGCAAAATGCCTCCCGTTTCGGGAGGCATTTTGTTAACGACAGCGTTGCCGAAGTACTTGGCTGAGAATAAGGCGATGAACTGCCTTTTCTGCGGTCAATTCATCCAGCTAGCGCCGAAAATTGTGAAGCGTGGCGCCACCGTGCCCGGCTTGCTAGAACGTGAGGCCGAGAGACACTGGGATGAAGCTGTTAGGCCCTCCCGTCATTGCCTTATGAAACCGCCCTTCGATGAATGGTCTCACGCGACCAACGGACGGAAGCACAATTCCAGCGCCGCCCGCGAGGTCCAGATGGGCTTCGCGGCCGCTCCCTTGATCAATACTTATCGTGCCAGCGCCAGCAACGAGATAAGGCCTGAATTCGTGTATAGAACCGATGTCCCTCACGACGCTACCGGTCGCTATCCACACGCTGGAGCTGGGCATGGATAGGCGCGGGTCCGCCACACCAGGAATAGAATGGTACCCTACGTCGAGCCGAACGCGACTCGAAAAGATTGATTGCAAGGGGCGCGACACGCCCACTTGAACGTGACCTCCCGCATGGCGTAGCTGGCTCGACTTCTCAGTGAGTGACGTCCAGCCACCTGATACCGTGAGTACTGTCGAATGCGCTGCCTGACCTGACGCTGCGGGAGCCAGGAGAGCCAGTGCAACGAGACATCCGAGGGTATTCGATCGATAATTCATTGTGATTCTCCAAGAACGGTGTTCATATGAAAATGGTCTGTGTGACAACTACCATTACCAGCTGAAGATCACCTGAAGTTCCTTGCACACAGGCTCAGAGAGTGAGCATAAACCTGTGGTCGCACGATTATCACCGATGTAAAACGTCTTGTTCTTGTCGGCGAGAACATGGAGTGCGGGGTTTGGATCGAAAGTGTCGTCCGGATTCGGCCACGGATCTGTCTCAACGACCTTAACTTCGATAAATACGCCGCTTGCAATAGTCGTTGCGATCATCGGAACTGAACCGCTCCAAGGGTAATAATAGATGTAGCCCGAGTCTACACCGGTGATGCGCGCCGTGCCCTGCAGTACTGGAGTGGTGGTGCCATTGGTGTAGGCGACTGCGCGAAACTCGAATTCGTTACTCGCGGTGCAATCCATGTCGCATACCTCATGTGTTCCGACAAATACAACGTTGGTATATGCAGGTGTTCCGCCGCCGCCGCCCGTACAGTCACCGCCTCCTTCTTCGCCGCACGGAATGAGGCTGGGGGTTTGAAATGGCCGTCCGGACTGCGTTGCCGCAGCCGCACGCTCCTGCATAGCAATCGCTAGCTCTTTTCCCGCACTACCGTTCGGCTCCAAGATCGCCCAGTTGCCGCTAGCGTTTTTCCGCAAGTCATAAACGACGGTATCACCATTACTGAGCTTCTGAATGAACTGTACACCCACATCACCATCGTCGCTGTCTTGGATCTTTGAGCCCATAAGCGCTGCTTGACGCTGCATCCGTCTGCCTTTCGCTTCGGCAGGGTGTAGCAGGATGAGAACACGTCCCGCCTTATGGGCCGACGCAAAGTCGATGGCCTTTCCGTCCGAGAGATAAGCCGAGGTTGGCACCACTTGCATCGACGTCGACAGTGCGACACCGACTACGTTGTCCCCGCTCCAGCTCAGTCTTTCGACGCGCGACGGTACGTAGAAGTCAAGTAATGGCAACGCATTAATTTGATTTGTGAACTCCGCCGCCGTTACGCCGCGTGCCGTCGCAGCCGCAGTAACCAGTTCCCTGCCCGCAGTCGTTGCAATGAATTGTTGCAGTACCAACTTGTGCTCAACCCATGGCGACGCACGAAAAGCCTGCAATACAGACAGACGAAGTGTCGGATCTGTCAATGCCTGAGCGATTCCCAACGCAACCTCTTGTCCGGGCTGTTCAGCAACATTCGCCGATAGTGGCCGATCGATCTCCGCACTCGCAGTGGGTTTAGAACCTTCCGAACATGCACCCAAACCCAATAAAGCAACTAACCCAAATTTCAACTTTGCTCTTTGCATCATACGATCTCATACCTCAAAAAAATGGGGAATTGACGAAATTAATTGATCAGTGCCGCTCGTCACGACGACAGTGGCGCAATAGATGCACCAGAACAGCCAGTGTCAATGGTGCGAGTCCAGCCAGATTCGAGCACATTACAGTGTACCGACCACACATGCAGACGCTTGAAAGCTTTATTGCGGATATTCGCCTGCTGAATCTCCAGAACTAGATGCTGTTCAAGTTCTACCGGCCCAACGAACACGCACTGGATAATTTGTTGAAACAACAAATTGTTTGTTCACACTATTTTGCCTTGAATGGCCCATTTGAATTTTGGACGAAAGTTCTTCAGGGAATTCTCGATCGTGTTGTGGAACCGGAAAGATTTCTGCACCCTGCCCGTGTCGGGTCCATTGCTCACATAGAAAAACCCCACCGAAGCCTTTGCTCCGATGGGATTTTTCATTTGCACTCCTTACTAACTCGGATTCTCTTCCAGCGCTTTCACTCGACGCACTAACGAATCGATTTCCGTTCGATACGTGCTCAAGGTTTCGCTCTCACTTCGACTCCAGACGGCACTTGAAATGTCGACATCAAGGGCTTCTGCAATGCGATGTAGAATGTCCAGCGTTTCACCATGCAATGTCTTCGTCTCTTCGAATCCACTGTTCACCATTCGAGCCAGTTCTTCCTGGCTTCGATCAATGCGTCCAATAACATTCTCTTCGAGTCGCTTTTCGAGCGTAACAAGATCACTCTTTGAAGCGAGTTTCTCCTGCATCTGTTCGAGGAATGCGCGTGTTTCTGTATTCACAATTCGATTGTATCATGACTGCCTATTTAGTGGTAATCCCCCCGTAAAAGAGTGGTCGTCAAAAGTGGAATTCTCTCGTAATCTTTCTCGAGGAGGTTTCCATGAAGAAATCACGATGTACGGACAGCCAGATCATGGCGGTGTTGAAGGAAGCCGAGGCCGGCGTTGCAGCACCGGAACTCTGCCGGACGCACGGCATTAGCACGGCCACGTTTTATAAGTGGCGCGCCAAGTTTGGCGGCATGGACGTGCCGATGGTGGCGCGGATGAAGGAGCTGGAGGACGAAAATCGGCGGCTCAAAAAGATGTACGCCGAGGCGCAGTTGAGTACCGATCTGCTGCGCGAGGCCCTCGCAAAAAAATGGTGAGGCCATCTCAGCGCCGGGAGATGGCCCAGCACGCGGTACAAGCGCAGCGCACCAGCATTCGCCATGCCTGTACGACGTTTGCGATCAGTGAGACGTGCTATCGCGACACGGCCAAACGGGCGCCCGAGAACGACACGATTGCCGACTGGTTGGAGCGGCTTACGACCGCGTATCGCACGTGGGGCTTTGGCTTGTGCTATCTGCATTTGCGGAACGTCAAACACTTCCCCTGGAATCACAAACGCGTGTACCGCATTTATCGCGAGCTGGCGCTCAATCTCCGCATTAAACCACGGCGGCGCTTGCAACGCGCTCTGCCGCAGCCGCTGGCAGTACCCACGACGTGCAACCAAGTGTGGTCGATGGATTTCATGCACGACCAACTGCAAGACGGGCGGACGTTTCGGTTGTTCAATGTGATCGACGACTGCAATCGCGAAGGCCTCACGATTGATGTCGATTTTTCGTTACCCGCAGCCCGTGTCATTCGCGCGTTGGACCAGCTTATCGCGTGGCGTGGTCCACCACTCGCCATTCGGTGTGACAACGGACCTGAGTACGTGAGCCGCGCGCTACAGGAGTGGGCAAAAAAGCGCGGCATTCAGTTGCTCTTCATTCAACCAGGCAAGCCGCAACAGAACGCGTATGTCGAACGCTTCAATCGCACGGTACGTTACGACTGGTTAGCACCCACCCTCTTTACCTGCATTACCGACGTGCGGATGTGGCAACGCGCTGGCTGTGGACCTACAATAACGAACGGCCCAACATGGCCCTAGGCGGCATCACCCCACAACAGAAATTCAAGCAGGTCGCATAGTTCTGCTTCTCACGCCCATTAAAAGTGGGGGGATTACCACGCCATCGTTGTGTTCTTAGCTGCTGAACCGAAGGGGTATGACGAGAAACAGATTGTTGATCATACCCCTTCGCGTTTGGCCTTAGTGTTTCGCTCCTGCTTGCGCGAATATTTGGCGACTTGCCAGAGATTCATCATTCACGCTGGCTGGCGGGAGAATTTTGTCAAATTCTTTAGCGTAACCGTACGTGCTTCTCGTTGCTGCAGTGCTGCTCGCAACTCGCGCAGGGTGGCTCTCTGAGCTTCTGGCGACGACGATCGAATCATTTGACAGCATCGCGCGAGCAACATCGCTTTGTGCTCGCTGCGGCAATGGATGGGTTCTCCGCCGTCGCAGAGATCGAGCAGGTGTTTCATTCTTGTTCAGTTCCGGTTGCGGATTGGGCTCACCCTAAAAAGTATTGCCCTTCGCAATGAACGGCCATGGCCATGAAAAAGCGCCCAGGTTTCCCTAGACGCCATTCACGCAAGTGTTCTTGCAAATCGCTCAACCTCGCGTGCATGAGGCCAACGGCCGTTTTCCCCGATTCCGCCAGGCGGATCACTTCGAGTGGATCAGTAGTAATGCACAGTTCCAACAGGCCGCGACGGCTCTCCTCAATGCGGATCAACAGGTCCCCGGTAATCCCCCACTCTTAGTGGTGCGCAAATGTGGAGCTAAGCGAGCAGTGCAAGTTTCTGTGCTGGTGTGATCCCACCAAGTGCCATATTGGGTCATTCGTTGTTGTACGTCCAGAGCCACCGCGTTGCCGCTTCTTGCGCTACGGTAATGGTTTCGAACACGGTTTGTGCTAACGCATCGTACCGGACAGTGCGGTGGAAGCGTTCGACGTAGGCGTTCTGCTGCGGTTGGCCGGGTTGAATGAGTTGGAGTTGAATGCCTCGCGTCTCGGCCAATTCACGGACGGCATGACTCACATACTCCGGGCCATTGTCGCACCGAATGACGAGCGGTTTTCCGCGCCATTCGATGATCTGATCTAAGGCACGCACGACGCGTGCCGCGGGCAACGAGAGATCCACCTCCATGCCGAGACCTTCCCGATTGTGATCGTCGAGCACGTTGAACACGCGGAAGCTGCGCCCGTCGCGCAATTCGTCGCGCATGAAATCCATGGACCACGTTTCGTCAATCGTCGTCGGCACCGTGAGCGGCTGCGGCGTTTCGCGCATCAAGCGACGCCGGGGTTTGATCCGCAATTGAGTTCGAATGCACGATAGATGCGATATACGTGTTTGTGATTCCAGGCGAAGTGTTTGACGTTCCGCAAATGCAGATAGCACAAACCAAAGCCCCACGTGCGATACGCCGTGGTGAGCCGCAACAACCCGTCGGCGATCGTCTCGTTCTCCGGCGCGCGCGTGGCCGTGTAGCGATAACACGTCTCGCTGAACGCAAACGTCGCGCCGGCATGGCGAATGTTCGTGCGGGCACTCTGCACCGCGTGCTGGGCCATCTCCCGGCGCTGGGGTGGCCTCACCATTTTTTTACGAGGGCCTCGCGCAGCAGATCCGTGCTCAGCTGCGCCTCAGCGTACATCTTTTTGAGGCGCCGGTTCTCGTCCTCCAACTCTTTCATCCGCGCGACCATCGGCACATCCATGCCGCCAAATTTGGTCCGCCGCTAATAAAAGGTGGCCGTGCTAATGCCGTGCGTGCGGCAGAGCTCCGGCGCCGCAACGCCCGCCTCCGTTTCCTCCAGCACGGCCATGATCTGGCTGTCCGTAAATCGTGACTTCTTTATAAAAACCTGCTCGAGAAAGCTTACGAGAAGATTCCACTTTTGACGACCATCTGTTTACGGGGGATTGCCCCGCCCCAGTCGATTTTTTGATTTGCTACGATCGTATTCGTTCCGTCCGTCACGCGCCGTTGCGGCAGGACAACCGCTGCCACGTCCCCCGCAACCGTCACCAACTTCGATCGTTTGGATTCGCGAGCGGTAATCCGGAAATTCGGCTAACCCAGCGCCTCTTCAATGGCCTGCACTACCACTTCCGCACGCGGCTCGGTGTCCGGCCCGAAACGTCGTGCTACCTTGCCGGTTCGATCAATCAGAAATTTCTCGAAATTCCAGTGTACTTCGGTTGATGTCGCGGTCTCTGGATGGTGCTCCAGCTGATACTTCAGAATTCCGCTATCCGCTTTGAATTCCGTTTCTGGCTTCGCGTCAATCAGTGCCTGATACAATGGATGTTTATGCGCACCGGTCACCACGATTTTCGAGAACATCGGAAACTCGACGCCATACACGGACGTGCAAAAGTTGCTGATCTCGGCCTCGCTGCCCGGCTCCTGGTCGCCGAAATCGTTGGCAGGAAAACCAATCACTTCAAGTCCGCGTTCACGATATTCGCGATACAGTGATTCGAGTCCCTCGTACTGCGGCGTGAGGCCACACTTGGACGCGACATTCACCACCAGCAGCACCTTGCCGGCATAATCGCCGAGTGTGGTGGGAGTGCCGTCGATGCGCGTGAGTGGAATGGTTTGCAGTGCTTCGGACATAGGAACGATAGAAGATAGTAGTGGGCGCTTCAGGACGCGTTCGGTCGGGTATGCAGCTGTTGCACAACGTGCTCCCGCCACTGATGGTCTCGCGACGGAACGCGGCCTGATCTAATATTTCGCATGGATAAAGCCGATCCGCGCGCCGCGCATCAACGCGATAACATCTCCGAAGATACACCGCACGCACTCTCCCGTCGCGCGTTCACACAAATACTCGGGGCCGCCGCAATTGGTCCTCTTCTGCCACACGAAACTCTGGCGATGAACGATTCGATTGCACCAGCCGCCGATGCACCCGCGAGCGCTGATGACATTACCGCAATGTCGGCGGTGGAACTCGCGTCGCGTATTAGACGAAAGTCCTTATCCGCGCACGAAGTGCTCGAGGCGCACCTCACGCGCATTGAACGCGTGAATCCGCGCGTGAATGCCATCGTCACGCTCGTTCCGGAAATGGCGCGCGCGTGGGCAAAAGAGGCCGACAAAAAGCAGGCACGCGGCGAACCCCTCGGTCCGCTGCACGGATTGCCAGTCGCACACAAGGACCTGGTTGACACCGCGGGCATTCGTACAACGCGCGGATCATTGTTTTTCAAAGACAATATTCCAACGACTGACGCGCTCATTGTAAAACGCTTGCGCTCGGCCGGTGCGATCACGATAGGCAAGACAAACACGCCCGAGTTTGGTGCAGGATCAAACACGTTCAACGCAGTGTTTGGCGCGTCGCATAATCCGTATGATCTGTCGCGCACTGTTGGTGGATCAAGCGGTGGCGCGGCGTGTGCGCTCACGTGCAATCTCGTGCCGATTGCAGATGGCAGTGACACGGGCGGGTCACTGCGAAATCCCGCTGCATGGAACAACGTGGTTGGTTTTCGCGCGTCACCCGGACGCGTACCCGATGACGACGGTTCATGGTCGCCACTGTCAACCAGTGGTCCAATGGCGCGCTCCGTTGCCGACGTCGCACTTTTTCTTTCCGCCATTGCCGGATATTACGCACCGGATCCAACGGCGCTTCATGATGATCCGGCTCTGTTTCGCGCGGCGCTAACGAAAAGCCACAAGGGTGCGCGCATTGCGTGGTACACGAATATGGGTGGCTTGCCATTTGAGGCGGAAATCAGGCGCGTGGTCGACAGCAATCGTCATGCATTTGCCGATCTTGGTTGCATTGTCGAAGACGCCGAGCCCGATTTTACGGGCGTTGATGACGCGTTCCCAACGTTGCGACATCTCACGTATCACTCACAGCTCGCGAAACTCGCGCGCGACAATCCCGCGATGTTCAAGGACACCGTCAAGTGGGAAATTGCCGAAGCGGAACGACAAACAGCCGCTGACGTTGCACGCGCCAGCGCGCGTCAGGCAAAAATGTACAGAGACGTCACAACATTCTTTTCGCACTATGACGCATTTGTCTGCCCGGTAACACAGGTGGAACCTGTTTGTTCAATCCACCGAGTATCCAATGAGCATCAATGGCATCGCCATGCCAACGTACATCGACTGGATGCGTTCGTGCTGGTACGTGACGTTCATGCAATGTCCGTGCATCAGCGTGCCGGCCGGATTCAGCGTAAGCGGCCTTCCCGTCGGACTGCAGATCGTTGGAAAACCGCGCGGTGACTGGTCGCTACTGCAACTGGCGCACGCGTTTGAGCAGGCAACGAAACACGGAGCGAAGCGGCCGGCGATTTGATGCGCAGACACAAACGATTCGCTCGGTGACAATCGCGCACTCCTATTCAAGGAAAGCACTTCAGGATTCAGACCGAAACGATTATCTCCGCCCCTTTTGACCCAATGCTTTTGCGCGTATCGCGGACGCGTATGATGTACTCCGCAACGATCACGTTGATAATCCAACCCGCGCCCATCATCACCCCGCGCGGGAGTTCGCCGGGTTTGGTGCCAATCAGAATCAACCAGGGCAGATGCGTGAACACCTGCGTGCCTGCGCCCATCCCGATTGCATACGCACGCGTCATCCACGCACCGTGCGATACAAAATCTCTGCGCAGAATTGCGGCCACGGCCAAGCCAATCGAGACCAGCATCGCCGAGCCAAATACGAGGCGCTCGAGATAAACGAGCTCACCATCTCCAGGCGGCCACGGGTAAAAGTTCGCCATCCACAAACCTGACAGCGCCGCGAGCAGTCCGCACGGAACCAGAATTCGACCAGCCGCGCGATGCCAACTACGATGCCGGCGGCGAAAACCTGGTGCGAACTGAAACGCACCCAACAGGGTGTAAACGATGACCGCCGGAATGTGGATCAACACCGGAATTGGTGCCGAGAGAAATCGTGCATTCTCGGCTGTGACGTCGGCACCGCCGGCGACCTGTGTCAGTCGAACAATGCCAGCCAGGACTGGCACAACACTCAGCGCAATGAGGCCGCCGGGAATGAACCAGTCTGACTTGGCGGATTTCATGATTTCTGTTCCTTGGCGACGCGGTGCCGATTGAGTCGAATGCCCAGCATCATCACGACGTCGTTGCGTTGGTCGGACTTTCCAGCACCAATGAGTGGTTTGAATCCGGTCGCGTAGTCTCGCACTTCAAGTCGTAAGCCGACTCGGCCCACTCCCAGCTCGCCGCCAACCGAACCGTAGCCCGCCAGGTTGTTGGTGGCGCCGACATCCAACTTTCGATAGTTGTAACTCCGCATGCCGCCGCCCACTCCCACAAACGGACTGAACGTGAGGAACTTGCCGGCGAACCACTGTGTTGGTCGGGATTCAACTCCGATGTCAGTCGTAAACGCATCCAGCTTCGGTGAATCGACCGAGCGCAAATCCCGGCTTCGCGCCCATCCGAATGTGCCGGTGATCGCGAGCGACGGCCGCACGACCCATGACAGCTGCGCGGCGCTTACCTGTGCATCCTTAAGGAAAGTCCTCTGACTACCGGTTGGTACAAATGCACCGCTTGTGACACGAAACTCAAATGATGTTGCTGATGTGTCCTTGTTCTGAGCTGATAAAGCGCTCGATAGCAACGAAAGGGCGATGATCGCCAAATGGACCTGGCGGGTATTGCGACGACCGTTGCGAGCTGCGCGCAGGCCGAAATAAGATGCTGTAGAGTTGAACATGGGATGGTCCTCTTGAAGGCGTGTTACGGATCGGTGATACGAATCCTTTCGTACAGCGAGTCCGCGTATTAGTGTATTACATACACAGTACGAGTGTATCATATACACAGTTTCAAAAACGTCAAGAGAATTTTCTGCGGAGGGATATGGCAGGACGAAAAAAGAGGCCGATTACGGCGGCCGCATCAGAAAAACCGAGCTCATCGCTTTTGGCAGCCGACACAGCCGAACCGCTCACGCACGACGACATCATGCAGGCGTCGGCCCGCGTCGATGCGGATTTGCGGCGTCGAAGCGAGCTGCTCTGGGATGACCGCGCGAAATCGAACCGAGGTCCAAAGCCCGCGCTCACGCCCGACGATGTGGTGCAGGCCGCCATTCAGATTGCGCAGGACGACGGGCTGGGAGCCGTAACCATGCAGGCCGTTGCTGCGCGAGTTGGCTTCACGACCATGGCCATCTATCGCTACTTCCCAAGCAAAGAAGCGCTCTTCGACGCGATCGTGGACGCCGGCATGGGAAGGCCGCCGGCTCCGGCCGAACCACGCGGCGATTGGCGTGCTGAAGTGACCGCGTGGGCAATCGCGAAACGCGCAATGATGTGCGCTCGGCCCTGGATGGCAGAGCTCCCCTTCGTGGCCGCGCCGCACGGCCCAAACTGGCTCGGTTGGCTGGAGGCGATCACCGTTCCGTTTTCCGGTACAGGATTAAACGCGGCTGACGTCGGTCAGATGATCAGCATCGTGGAGGGATACACGCGCGGCGCATCGGACACCGTGGTTTCGCTGGCGCGTGCGCGGGCCCGCGGAATTTCGGAAGCGGAGTGGGCTGCAGCTGTTGGCGCAGATCTGGGGCGCGCGATTGGTGATTCGCGGTTTCCGAAATTTGCAGCGCTGATCACCGCGCCATCGGACGGAAAGCCACGCACGCTCGACGAGTCATTCGAGTTTGGATTGCAGCGCGTGCTCGACGGAATTGAGAGCTACATCAACTCAACGGCCAATCCGTCTGGCTGAGAATCACGCGACGATTCAGAGACTGTCGTCGCGACAATCGACGTAATCCGTCGGTGTTAGCCGACGTACGTGTACGTGAATCCCTTTTCCTGCGCTCGATTCGTCACGATCACGCCGGCCGCAACAACGCGTGCCGTTGGTGTTACGAGATTTGCGCGAAGATCGGCTTCAACATCGGCGGCGCTCATTCCCGCATCTGTCGCCACGGTACGCGCGATGCGACCGGTTGCCATGCCACAGATTGCGACAATCACGCCGCGCTGCGAGAGTGTCGTTGCAGTGTTGAGCTGCGGATTTTTTACGAGTGCAACCCCGCCTTCACTTACCTTTTGTGATTCACCCAATTTGTATTTGGCCCACATTGCGTCGTTGAAGCCGAACACTGTTGCGAGATGGCGCACGCACACAATCGCGTTGACGTCGGCATCCTTCAGTTGATAAATCGGACCCGTGTTCGCCGTCAGAAAGTTGCGCGCGAATGACCATCCGTTCGGTCCGTTCTCAACAGATGTGCAATCGTAAATGTTTTTGTGCTGCCCTTTGAGATCGTCCAACCACGCATCTGCCGGATGAGTAGCCGAGCGCGCCGGTTGTGCGGACGACGCTGACGGAAGTGCGATGACACCGGCGATCGCGGTACCCGCGGCGGCAAGGCGCGCCAGAAACGAGCGACGAACGACGAGGTCCTGGATGGAGTTGCTCATGGCAATTTCTGGCGAAAGACGTTGGGCGCGCGCTGGACCTCTGCAAGATGCGCAAGAATCAACCGGCTCGACAGCTCCCGGAATGACAGATTGCCAGCTATCGGTCGAGTTTGGCGCCTTAAACTGAAAGCGCGCTGATCGTGACGAAGTATCCGTCCGGATCACGCAGAGAGAACTCGGGTGTTTGCGTATTCGCATTCAAATGCGGCTCCTCCGCGAATTGCGCAACAAGCGCGCGTGCTCGCGCCAAACACAGCTCGTAATCGTCAACGCGGAAAAACAGCAGCAGTCCGTTGCCCGGCGCACCAGAGTCAGGACTTGTCAGCGTTGGATGGTCGTGCTCGCCCCACTCGTGCAGGCAAAGCAACATCGATCCATCCGTGTCGAGGATTTGGCCAAAGTAGTTGTGGCCCGGTGCCGTTTGCGGTTGCCCGAGCAGCGACTGATACCATTTGAAGCTGCTGGGAACGTCGCGTACCCCGATAATCGTCCAGATGCGTTTCATTGGGGATCCGAAGTTGATGTGTCGCGCGTGTTGGGTGTGTCCGGCGGGATGTCTAGTTCGAAATGATCGATGATTCGTTGCGCTGCTTTTCCGCGAGACGAAATTCTGTTTCGCTGCTACATCACGCTCAAAAATGCAGCCGCTTCGTGCCGGGATAATGATCGTCGTCAACTGCCCTTCTTCGCCGGAGATTTGCACACGCCCAGCGCATACAGTGCCTTCAACCTGAGCCGTCATTGCCGCCAGACTGTTGTTGAGCGCGAAGACACTCGTGCCGAGACGGTACACGAACGCGCTGTCATCAACGAACAGATGTTGCGTCTTTGTGCCGCGCAGATCTGCACGCTCCGCACGCAGCGCCGCGAGTTTCTGTACATGCGCAAACAACGATTGCTGTTCGGCCGCGCGTCCCCGGCGTTCTTAGCGTTCCAATATGAGACCTTTTCAGCCTCTTCGCTATGACAATTGCGCGATTCGGTGATCTCCGCAACGCTGCAAAAATACTCGCAAACTGCTACAGTGTCCGGCCCCCGGAAATGATAAAATGCCACGACGCGGGATGATCAATTGCGCGCGCAAATCCAGTGAAAATCGCGCCAGAAAAGAATCGCAGACCGACTGATGTTGTTGCGCGAATACCGTTGGTTTCTCGCGATACATTGCGCACAACACCAAGTGAATCCGTGAATTGCCCAAGCCGGAAAATGGACGCACGTGCGGCCTGGGTTCGTGCATCGGTCCAACCACTCTGAATTCCAGCGCTCAATCCAGGCGCGATTGCCGGCAACCATAAATTGCGTGTGAGCCGAATGGGCTGCCGCAGGAAGGGCGACGCGTACAGTACGTTGGTGCGAAAAACGGCCGCGCGCGAACCCGCGAACGCCTTGTTGTCGTAACCCGGGAGATTTTGACTGTGGCCCAGCTCAAACAATTGTTGTGGCGGAATACTCTTCCCGAATACTTCACCAGCATCGCCACGTACGACCCACGTGAACGGCTCCCATACCTTCCGCGAAATCACACGCAACTCGGCACGCTGATACGAGATCGTACCGTCAGCCCGTTCGTAATACAGCCGCGCGGAATACCCGGGCTGCACTGCTTCGGCGTTGACGCGCGGATGCCATTCGAGTGTTGTGGCCAGCCGGCGATAGCCGCCTTCGTCCACGCCGCGATTCGGTGAGAACGTGCCGCTGCCAAACAGTCCGTGTTTGAGGCGAGTGGGTGAATAGCGATCATCGGCGTAACCGTAGTCGATGCGCGCGACAGCATTCTTTCCAGTCGTATATCGCGCCAGACCAACACCCGCCGAGCGTCGGTCGACGTAGTCATACGGATCGTTGGAGCCAAGTGCGCCGAGTGTAGCGCCGGAGTCGAGTGCGTTGCGGAAGTCGTTGGTGATGTCGAGTGAGCGTCCGGCACGAACCGATGCGAACCACAGTCCGCGCGTGCGGTCAACCGAGATACGTCCGCGTGCGGTCTGCTCCTTCCACGCCCAACCGGCGTTCGCACGTACAACAACACCTGGTGCGACGTCGCGCAGCGCGAGCTTCACGCCCAGCCCCGTGTACAGCCCTTCAACACGGTTGTAGTGGATGATGTCGGTCAGTCGCGTTGCTGCCAGATCAAATCGTGGTTTGCCGGTGGGACGCAGACGATCCGGCGCGATGTCGTTGAAGTCGTCCGAATGCAACCCCGCGGTGATCGCACCCAGCGGATATTTCCATCCCGTGTACTTCGACATGGAGTCGCCGGAGGCATACGTCAACAGACGGCGTTGAATGCTGCGCGCAGAATCAGCACGCGCAATTGTAGTAGAATCCAGAACCGTATCATTGACCGCCATCGACGGAAA
The DNA here is from genome assembly GCA_039930585.1 of Gemmatimonadaceae bacterium. GTDB lineage: Bacteria > Gemmatimonadota > Gemmatimonadetes > Gemmatimonadales > Gemmatimonadaceae > Gemmatimonas. Next base: position 2,416 of record JBDTTO010000004.1, on the reverse strand, counting down.
ACGCGTCACTAAGCGAAGTACCGCGCGCTCATCACCCAGCATGGGCAATGAAAGCTGCACCTCCACGCGCTGCATGGCTGGTAACCAATACTTTCCTTCACGTTCGGCATTTTCAAACTCGATGTACGCAATGGCGTCGACCAGCTTGATGCCAAAACGACGGAGGCGTGCCTTGCCGACGCGAATGAAGTGGCCACGCAACCGCACTAACGTCCCCCGCGATGCGTCGAGATCCATATCGCCAACGAATATCGCAACGGTATCAAGCAGATCTGCGCGCGGTTCGACGTGCACGCGCACGATCGGAATCTGTCGCTGATCGCTACGCAGTATCACAATCGTGTCGCCGCCTGAATACGTGTAATACCGTTCGCGATCCACGGCGAGCGGATGGATCACGGCAATCGTATCGGGCGCACGATTGCCCCCGCGTCGCGTTCGTGTTGAATCACCCGGTGTGCCAACACGCGTCCGCATGCGATTGCCGTACAACACAGGCGTGATCCAGGCGGCATTCATGAACGAGAGCGCGGATACTGACACGCTGAGTTGCTGCGAACGATGTCCAGTTATGTGCTGTTCAAACGTGCCACCGCGCCGCCATTGCGCCGTTCCGGCCATCTGCTCAATCGTTGCAACGGTCTCGGTGCCTTCACCCTGACGCAGCACAAACGCCACTTCGGTTTCCGTGTTTGCCGAGTAGGACATCAAATCGTTTGGCAACCGATTTTGTGTGCTGGCAGTACGTAACAGAGTCAGAAGCGCAGTGTCGTTGCGGGCAGACTGTGCACCCGCGGTCGGTGCGGAAGCAGCGATGCCGAATACGGCAATACACGCGACGATAATTGTACGAACAAGCAGCTTCACGAAGGCATGTCTCTATCGGGGACCAGGCGCTGGCTCACTAAACGCGAACGGCACTACACACTGCCAAGCTGCTGCACCTGTTCTGCTGCGGCGTTCCAGTCGTGCATCGCTTCATCCAGCAAATCGCGATGTTCATCGAGCGACCGGCCCAGCTCCTGCGCTTTTCTCGTGCCCGCCGCCGTGTCGTATAACGTGAGATCTTCGAGCGCCGTCGTAAGTTCCGCAATACGCCCTTCAAGTGTGCTGACGCGCAATTCAACGTCGGTCAACGCCTTTTGCGCAGCGCGCGCAAGTTTCTTCGCGTCGCCAGGTGCTTTGTTGTTTGACTTGGCGCCTGCGTTGTTGCCGGATGACTGGTTGCCCTTGGCCAGCACACCGCTTTTCTGTTTGGACGAATCGTTTTTGCCTTGACGCGACTGCGCATTTGATGCCGCATTCGCCGCTGCACGCAACTTCGCATTGCGTTCGGCCTCAGCTGCATTCGCGGCGCGGGCGTCAGCTACGGACTTCGCTTTTTTGTCGGATCTCAACTGTTCCCATTCAACAAACGAGCCGGGAAACTGATGCAGCTTGAAATCTTTCACTTCCCATACCTGCGTCGCGAGACCGCGCAACACCGCGCGATCGTGGCTCACGATCAACACGCTGCCTTCGTATTCCTCGATCGCATCTTCCATCGCTTCGATGCTTTCAACATCAAGGTGATTGGTCGGTTCGTCGAGCACGAGCAGATTGGCGGATTCCAACGTCAGCAATGCGAGTGCAACACGCGCGCGTTCACCACCGGACAACGTTCCAACTGTGCGCTGCACTTCGTCGCCGGTGTAGCCGAAACGACCGAGATGTCCTTGCACCTGACGACGTTCCCAGAGCGGTCGCATGTCGGCAATCACGTCATAAATCGCGGCATCAAGCGGGAGATGCGCGAGATCCTGGCGGTAATACGCAACCGAAGTTGAAATGCCAAGCTTCACTTCGCCGGCCACTGGTTCGCGTTCGCCAAGCAGGGTTTTGATCAACGTACTTTTTCCCGCGCCGTTGGCGCCAAGCAACGCGATCACTTCACCGCGCTCCATGACCAGCGTGACGTCTTTGATCAGATCCCGGCCCGGCACACCAATCGTCGCATGTTTTGTTTCGAGTACGCGGTCACCACTCCGATTTCCGGCATTGAGTCGGAGCGCCATCACGGCTTCAGAGCCCGGCGGCAGCGAAATGCGCGGCATGCGCGCCAACAACTTGCGACGACCTTTCGCTTGCTTGGTGTTCTGTCCGAAAAGATTGCGCGCGATGTATTCAGTTTCCGAGGCGACCTTCTTTTCCTGTTTGTCGAACTGTCGAACTTGCGTCAGGCGTCGTTCTTCGCGCTGCAGAATGAACGATTCGTAATTGCCCGTATACGCGAACGCAGTACCACCTTCAAAGTGCAACACATGGTCCGCCATCGCCGAAAGAAATGATCGGTCGTGGCTGATGCAGATGACGGTGCGTTGCGTCTCGATGAGATAAGTCTCGAGCCACGCTGTGGTTTCGAGATCGAGGTGATTGG
>JBDTTO010000003.1:0-17904 GCA_039930585.1 Gemmatimonadaceae bacterium | reverse complement strand
GAACAGTTCCGAGCCGACGCCGACGCGTTTCCACCAGGACTACGCGCGTTGCTTGATGCGGAACTCGCCGCTGGAAATACGATCATTGACGTCTCGCACTCGCATCCCGCACCGCCCATTGGCGCGTGCCTGAAGCTGGAAAAACAGGTGTCAACCCGCGCGCACGAATCCGACGACAATTTCGTTTTTCGGAGAGTGCAAGGGTCGCTGTACAGCGGATGGTTTACTGACAAGGACCAGAAATATTTTCTGCTCGAAGCACCCCTCGCGTCGGACGCCGAATATCCGGACATGGATGCGATTCGCGAAGCGCACAACAAACCCGATCCAAGAGTTGAACTCTCGTGGGGCAACGCGGTCTCGGATAAATTCCGCGAAACGATGCGCATCGACTACGAAAAATGGCACGATGGCGTCGGCTACGATCTCGATTTGCTGGCGCAAGCAAGCGACGACGAGAAACGAACTATTCTGTCGCATCTGATTCCGCCCGGTGGCTGGCGTGATGTCGAAGCGTTGGCGGCCATCCATTCCGATGTTGCGCGCGCGGCGTTGCACAAGGCACTCACGTCAGACAACGCGGAAGTGCGCGCTTCGGTGCTGCGATATGCGCCGTCGATTGCGACGGAAGATGACCGCACCCAGGTGCTGCTCAGTGGCCTCAAATTCGGAAAATTCTACGGCGACTTGAGTGCAGTGCTCGAACAGGTCGAATCATTTCATCCACCCGTCATTGTAAACGCACTGTTTCGCGGACTGTTTGTGCGCCCGGGCGACATCGCGACCCATTTCGCAGCAATGCTCGCGTTCGTTCACGGCAAAGGCGACAGTTCATTCGATTGGGAATTGCGTCCGCTGTTCCTGAAGTTCAACTCGGACGACGGCGCCGAGCGTGAGCGCGCATTTCTGGAACTGTGCGTATTGCTTGAACTCGATCCGGTGGAAGTGAAGGCGAGAATCGGAGAGTAAATTCTCGCCTGCACTGTCAAGCGCGTGCTACTTCTTGTTGAGCACGATCCACCACGCAAACTGACCGCTGTTACTGCGAAGCGGACCGAATGCATACGAACCGCGATACGCGCCTGATTCCGGTGGCACAAATGTCACCACGTATTCGCCGGCGGGCAGCGTTGGCAGGGTGAATTGACCCTGCGCATCGGTCAGCACACTACCCGCGGCCGGACCTACCGTCATGTCGCTGGGATTGGTCGAGAGTCGCGGATAAATCGTGACGCGTACGTCGGCAATCTTTGGCGATGTCTTGAGCGTATCGGTACCCGGTCCCGTCACCGAGGGCCCCATCACAGTCCCGTGAAAAAATCCCGTTCCGGTTGGCGTAGTTTGCGGCGTTGTAACGGTGTCGTTGCTGGAGGTGGCGCTTAACCCGGCCAACGCACTGGGGGTCGACGGCTGAGTCGGAGTCGTGTCGTCTGAACAGGCGACAGTGGTGACGGCAACAGCCAGCACCGCGGCAAAAGCGATTCGGGAAACACGCATGGACATCGAGCCTCGAGTGAAAGTGATCTGCGTGTAATACCTTCGCGGCAATTTTGAGGTCACAAGGTTGGGACTGCTTGCCTGATCTCGATCACCAACGGTGTTCACCAATGTTGATCTCCAATGAAGTTCGCAATTCTGACAGCGTTGTCATAGTGACGTCAGCCCCAGAGGTTTCTTTGCGTGGCATCGAGGTGGTTGGTCGAGCCGGTATTGGTCAAACCGATGTTCGTCGAACCTGAATTGGTCGAACCTGCGCTGCAAAGGAATCCGTCGTGCACACTCATTTTGCCCATCGGCTGCGACCCATCCTGGTCGCCATCGCCGCACTCACCGCCTCCGCGTCAGACATTGCGTCGGCCCAGGCGCCCGATCTTGCAGCCGCCATGCATTGGCGACAAATCGGCCCCGGACGCGCCGGACGCGCGCGCGCGTTGTCGGGCGTGGCAACGCAGCCAAACACGTTTTATGCCGGCTTCGACAATGGCGGCGTGTGGCGCAGTACGGATTACGGCGCCAACTGGGTGCCGTTGTTTGACAAACAGAGCACCGGATCGATTGGCGCGATCGCCGTGGCACCGTCAAATCCGAATGTGATCTACGTGGGCACTGGTGCGGGCATCATTCGCCCCGACCTTGCAACCGGTGATGGCGTTTACAAAAGCACGGACGCCGGAAAGACGTGGACCAATCTTGGTCTTCGCGAAAGTCAGATGATTGCGATGATCGATGTCGATCCCAAAGATCCCAATCGATTCTTTGTCGCCGTACTCGGCCATCCGTACGGGCCAAATCCGGAGCGCGGAATTTTTCGCAGCACCGATGGCGGCAAGTCATTTCAAAAGGTGTTGTACAAGGACGAATACACGAGCGCGAACGACGTGCGCATTGATCCAACAAATCCGAATATCGTCTACGCGACGCTGTGGCAGCAGCAGCAGAGTTTCATCGAAGGACAGGCATTTGGTGGCGCTGGCAACGGCATCTTCAAAAGCACTGATGGTGGCACGACGTGGAAGCAGTTGACGGAAGGTTTGCCGCCGGTCATTCAGGCGAACATTGCGCTCGCGCCAAGCAATGCGAGTGTGTTGTACGCGATGGTCGCCGGCGCGTCACCGAATCCGAACGCACCGCCTACAACAACGGGCGCCGTTGCATTCTACAAATCAACCGATCGCGGTGACCACTGGGCGCTTGCGGTCGCGGGCAAACGCAACAACAGCGGCGGTCCATTGGCCGCAGACGCGCGTCCGATGGGCCGCATCGGTGGTGGAGATCTTCCAACCATCGTTGTCGATCCGTCCAATGAAAACGTCGTGTACAGCGCCTCTACCGTCATGTGGCGCACCGAAGATGGCGGCGTGTATTGGTCGGCCGTGCGTGGCGCACCCGGTGGCGATGACTATCAGAAGATTTGGGTGAATCCACTCAATCCCGACATTGTGTTGGCGGTGGCCGATCAGGGTGCCGTTGTGTCAGCCAACCGTGGCGAGTCGTGGAGCAACTGGTACAACCAGTCAACGGCCGCGATGTATCACGTGAGCACGGACTTCGCGTTTCCGTATCGCGTGTGCGGCGGACAACAGGATTCGGGTTCCGCCTGCGTTGAAAGCCGCTCGATGGATGGAGAACTTACGTTTCGCAATTGGGCGCCGGTCAACATTCAGGAATACGGAATCGCCGCATCTGACCCACGTGATCCCGACAAAGTATTTGGCAGTCAGCGCTCAAACGTGTCGTTGTTTGATCGTCGGACTGGACAAAGTCGCACGCTGGGTCCGGACATGAGCGCACGCGCACCCGATGGCAACACGTTCAATCGCAACGTGCGCACGATGCCGTTGCTGTGGTCGCCGGTAAATCCAGATGCGCTGTACTACGCGTCGAACGCGGTCTGGAAGACAAATGATCGCGGCGCGAACTGGAAACGCATCAGCCCCGATCTTGCGCGCGCCACGTGGGCGGTGCCTGCGAATGCCGGCAAGTATGCAGTAACAGTTCGTCCGTCGCCGACGGGAACGATCACCGGACTTTCGCTTTCACCTCGCACGGAAAGCATCATCTGGGCCGGCACCGATGACGGCAACATTCAGGTCACCGTAAACGGTGGCATCAGCTGGACGAACGTTACGCCAGCGACGATCAAACCGTGGACGCGCATCTTCAACATTGAGGCCGGACACTTTGATGCATTGACCGCATACGCCGCGGCCAACACGATGCGTCTCGATGACATGAATCCACATTTCTTGCGCACACACGATGGCGGAAAAACGTGGACAGAGATCAACACCGGACTGTCAGCGGGTTCTGTCGCAAATTCGATCCGCGAAGATCCACGCGTGAAAGGACTGTTGTACGCGAGCACGGACACGCAGGTGTGGGTCTCGTTCGATGACGGCGATCACTGGGAATCACTGCGCATCGACATGCCGGCGATTTCCGTTCGCGACTTGCAGGTGAAAGATGACAGCACGTGTCTCTGCGCCGATCTCGTGGCGGCGACACATGGACGCGGCTTCTACATTCTCGACAACCTCACGCCCCTTCGACAGGCAGCGGCCGCGCGCGCCGCACAGAGTGCGTATCTCGTGAAGCCCGCACCGGCTGTTCGTGTGCGATTCGCCACGAATGATCCAACACCGTTGCCGCCCGAAGTACCCGCGGGAGAAAATCCGCCGCCCGGTGCGGTCATCGATTACTACCTGGCCGCAAACGCACGCACGGTCACACTCGAAATCGTCGATGCCGCCGGAAAAATTCTGCGTTCGTATTCAAGCGCAGATACCGCAACGAATCCGCACCCGGGTGTTGATCCGGTCGCGTACAACAAGATGTGCCAGCAACACACAACCGCACTCAACTGTGGATTGCCGCTCTACTGGCAATCGCCGCCAATGCTGATTGGCGCGAACAAGGGCATGCATCGCTTCAGCTGGGACATGCGCTTTGACCCAATCGAAACACCCGACGGAGAAATTGGCGGCGGCGAAGATGCAACCGGCGCCGTTCCGCATCGCACGTATCCCGATGCGCACGCCCCCTGGGTTGCCGCCGGCACATATTCGGTGCGTCTCACGGTTGATGGCACAAAGTTCACGCAACCGATCACGGTACGCATGGACCCGCGCGTCAAGACATCAGCGGCCGAGTTGACGCGTCTGGCCACGTTGTCGCGGGCATTGTACGACGAAGCGGTAAGCACCTACGCGGCGTTTACCGAAGCGCGCAAGTTATCAACGTCGTTGGCATCGCAATCGGAGAAGGCGGCGTTGCGTGCCGGTATCGACTCCATCGCACCGGCGACAGCAGCGCCTGGCGGAGGTCGTGGTGGCGGCGGTGGTGGTGGGTTTGGAGGCGGCGGTGGTGCACCACCAGCGCCAACGCTTGATCGCGCGAGTGCCGCGCTACTCGCTGCGGCAATGACTATGCAGAACGCGGACGTCGCTCCAACGGCGCGTGACCTTGCAGCCGCAACCGCCGCGCGCGCACAAGCAACCACTGCCATGGCGCGCTGGACGAAATACAAAGCGATGGCGGCAAAACGCTAGCGAAGTTGTCTTAACCGGAATACTTGCGACTAAAACTGGCAGAACCCCTGCTTGACGGAGTATGTTCGCGCTTCCTGACGGCGCGTACTCCATCAGCAGGGGTGATGCACGATGAATGAAAATCGACCGGGCAGCGAAGGTGTTTCTCGCCGCCAGTTCATGGGCAGCGTAAGCGCGCTCAGCGCTGTGTGGCTTGTCGCCGCCGCATGCGCGCGCGAAGCAGCACCGCCGTCGTCGGATACGATGCACATGGCCCCCGAATCACCGGCGCCGCCGCAGGAACTCGTGCACTTGAGTGCAGCGCAGGCCGCCGACATCGATGCGATTGCATCGCGCATTATTCCCACGGACGATGCACCGGGCGCGCACGAAGCGGGCGTGGTGTTTTTTATTGATCGAAGTCTCACCACATTCAGCAAGGAACAGGCGCCACTCTTTGATGCGGGATTGCTTGAGTTGAGCAAATCCGTAAAGAGTGCGCACGGCGCTGACGCAACGTTCGCGAAGCTGACAGTCGAGCAGCAGGATGCGCTGCTCAAGAAAATGGAGAAGAGCGATTTTTTTGGTGCGATGCGCTTCGCAACTATCGCCGGATATCTCTCGTTGCCGAAATACGGCGGCAACAAGGACTACATGGGCTGGGCGTACATCGGACAGGAACACGCCTTTGAACACAAGCCGCCGTTTGGTTGGTACGATCGACCGGAAAATCAGCAGGCGCTGCTGGGACGGGTGCTCTGATGCGGAAAGGTCAAATTCAGCCAACGGCAACCAAAACGTATCCCACGGATACGCCTGTTGATTTTGTCGTAATCGGTTCCGGCGTCGCGGGCGCATCTGTTGCGCGCGAACTCACGCACGCGGGATACGATGTTGTCGTGCTCGAACAGGGAAAAGCGTTTGGCCCCGACGACATGGAGCACGACGAACTTGGTGCGTTCGTTTGGCCGCGCTGGATCAATGATCCGGCTCTGCAGCCACAAACGTTTCGCAAAACACCAGACGAAAAAGCGCAACGTCGCCCGTTCGTGCAATATGCGCGTGCTGTTGGTGGAACCACGTTTCACTTCACGGGCAACTACTGGCGTTTTCGTCCAATCGATTTCAACGAATTCTCGAAACGCGGCGGCGTGCCAGGTGCGGCGTTGGCTGACTGGCCAATTACGTATGAAGAACTCGAACCGTACTACACCGCAGTCGAACACGCAGTTGGTGTTTCGGGCGAAGTAAGCACCGCGAAAGGCGAACCGGCGATGTCAAAGCCGTATCCGTTGCCGCCCATCAACGTGCACGGCCCCGGCGTACTGCTGGAAGTTGGCGCGAAGAAACTTGGCTGGAGTTCGAAGGCCGCGCCCATGGCACTGCTGTCGCGTCCGTACAAAGATCGGCAACCGTGTCACAACTGCGGATTCTGTCTCGGATTTCCGTGCGAGTGGGGCGCAAAGTCTGGCGCCAATTACACGATGGTTCCGGAAGCTCTCAAAAGTGGTCGCTGCGAACTGCGATCAAACAGCTACGTGCGCAAAATCGAAACTGATGCCAGCGGCCGTGCGACAGGCGTCATCTATTTCGACAAGGACAAAAAAGAAGTCATGCAGCGCGCCAAGGCCGTTGTGTTGTGCGCCAATGGCGCAGAGACTCCGCGTTTGTTGTTGATGTCAAAGTCCAATCAGTTTCCGGATGGACTCGCGAATTCAAGCGGAATGGTTGGCAAACATTTCATGTTCAACGGCGGCGCGCTGTCGAACGCCGAATTCGAACACGAGATTCACGCACACAAGGGTCCAGTCGTCACGCGCATCACACACGAACTCTACGAACTCGACCAGAAACTCGGCTTCATTGGCGGCGGTGGCTACGATTTCCGTCTTGATGTGCCGGGACTCATTCGCACGCTCAGCATGCCGCCGGACTTTCCGCAGTGGGGCATCGAATTCAAGAAAAAGATGCGTCCGTGGTTTCTGAATTCACTGGTGAGTTACGCGCATACCACGTCGCTGCCAGTAGAAACAAATTCGGTTTCGCTGGATCCCGATCTGAAAGATTCGTGGGGATTGCCTGCCATTCGCACGACGTACAAAGAGCATGAGCATGACATGCGCATGTATAAATACTTTCAGGAACGTGGGCGCGAATTACTGACCGCGGCAGGCGCACTGAAAATTCATGATCTGCCCATTAACGACGAACCAGGCAGTACGGTGCATCTGTTGGGCACGGCGCGCATGGGCAACGATCCCAAGTCGTCAGTAGTGGACAAGTATCATCGTGCACACGACGTGAAAAATCTCTTTGTTGTGGACGGCAGCTCGTTTGTGACAAGCGGGCGCGGACAACCAACGCTCACGATTCAGGCATTGGCGTTTCGCGCGGCCGACCACATTGCCCAGTTTGCGAAGCGCGGAGAGATCTAGGGCTTACTCTCCGCTTTTTGCAATCATCCAGATCATCGGCAGCGCGACAAACGGTGCGTGCCCCACAAACTGAATCCACCATTTGTACGTGATCGTTGTTGGACGATGCAACAACAGCGGAATCACAACGAGCGACATCACCATCCAGATAATCGGACCGTACACCGCCGCTGCAACAAGTTTACCGGTTGTTGAACCCACAAATCCGCGCAGTCCCGCAAACTGATTGTACGCCAGCAGAAAAACAGCTGACCATCCAAACGCGACACCAAAGTGCATCAACCAACCGATGGCGGCCGTTCTCGAACCGCCATCGGCTGCGCTTGGTCCAAGCACGGTTGCAGCAACGCCCTGAAACAACTTCGTGACGGTCGAACCGTAAAAGAACGCCGCCAGGATACTGGAGAACGAACCGTCCACAACACCGGTCAGGAAACCGGCGCGCACCAGGCGAGACGCAGCGTTCGGAACGTTGTTAAACATGATTCTTGTTGAATGGAGCGAATCAGGACTTCGGCAACTCGCAGTTGAACATCCAGTTGATGCCGAACTTGTCGATCAGCATGCCAAAGCGCGCACCCCAAAACTGTGTCTCCAGTGGCATCAGCACCTGTCCGCCTTCGGAAAACGCGGAAAACAGACGATCGATTTCGGACACGCTTTCACAATCCTGCGTAATCCACACGTTGTTGCCGACGATAAACGGCTGGCCAACCATCGTATCGGACGCCATCAACACCATCGTCCCGCCGGATAGACGCGCGTGCATCACCCGATCAGACATCGGCCCTTTTTCGCCTTGCGCTTCACCAAATGTCTGAACCGCCAACTCCGCGCCTGAACCCATGCACTTCTGATAGAACGTCATCGCTTCGCGCGTGTTGCCGTCGAAGTTGAGATAAGGGATGAACGCTTTCATTTTCGCCCTGTAGAGTGGAAATGGATGAGGCGCGCAAACATGAAGCCGGTGTGAGAAGTTGTCCAATTCGCTCATCTATTCAATGGCCGTACACTAGTGCCGCTTATCCACAACAGCTTTTGTCACCACCTGTTTTTCGCGCACATGTAAGCCATTGCTGCATAGGCGGTTGTAAAAACCGCCGGAAATTCGCCCACTCGGCACGTTTATCGCTCTTAACGCTTCTTTAACACGATCAACAACGGTTGAGCGTGAAGTATCCCGCCAAGCAGGAGTCCATTTTGACGTTTCTTGCCACCAGAATGGCAGCCGCCGCGCTGCTGATGACCGCAACATCTTCATTGTTCGCGCAGACAAATGTCTCGCCAAATCTGGCGACGACGGTACCAGGGGCCTTCTACACCGACCGTTACACACCAACCGTCTTTCAGCTGATGAACGGCGTTCACGGTCGGAACGATGTCTTGCAGCTCGTCGCTGGCACGGACGCAGCCAATCGCCCAGCTGGGCTGCAGGCCCCGTTCTACAACACGCAGGGCATGAAGACGGACGTAAACACGGCTGGCTCCTGGCTATTTGAGTCAGACCTGTTCGTGGAGTCAGCATGGGCCAACGCACGCGCGGGCTATGTGCGCACCGACATATGGGCCACCGCCACGAACGACGTAGCATTCTCCAGCGTTTCAGCCTACCCCATCGTTGGCTTCACGAACTATGGCGGCGCCGCGCGTTTTCGCGGATATGATGTGAACACCGACCTGTGGATCGACTTTGGCGCACCGGTGCTCTTCAACACATGGAACAAGCTGGCCATGGGTTTCGACTTGGGCACGAACACGTTCAGCTACTTCGTCAACGGCTCCCTCGCCGGTTCCGTAGTCGGACTCACTCCGACCACGGGCGTTGCGAACGTGATGTATCAGGCATACAACTTCAACGATCCGGTGCTGGCGCAGGTCTCCGGCAATCCAGACGTTACCGTCAACTGGTCCAACACGTCTTCAGTGGTCCCGGAACCGTCAACATACGCGTTGATGGCGTTCGGATTGGCCGGTGTATTCGGCATGCGTCGCAAGCGTCAGGCTCCTACTGCGTAAGTGTCAGTCTCGTACTGCGTAAAAGAGGATTTCTGGAGTCATCTCTAGCGAAACCAGAAATACGCACAAACAAAAACGGCACCCATAACGGGTGCCGTTTTCGTTTGCATGCCATCAACAATCAAACGTTGACCGGCAGTTCCCATCCCTTGCGATAGTCGCGCGTCAGGAATTTGTTGGCGTCCGGTTTGTTCGTGAATTTCATGTTCGGTCCGTCGTACTGCAGCCGTTCGCCTTGTCCGGCGCGCAGTGCCACAATGCCGAGCAACATGGTTTCCGTCAGCTTGGCGGCGTACTCAAACGGGCTGCTGATTTTCGCTTCGCCCTTGATCGAACTCGCCCAGTTCACCTCGTGGCCCGTTGTAATTCGCTCCACCGTTTGCGGCAGCTTCGCAACTTGCGCCGCCAGTTCGGGCGGATACACGCGTGGATTGTCGCCATACGTACTGTACTGCAGGAAACCTTTCTCGCCAATGAAAATTCCGCCGCCACCGTCGCCGCTGTCCGTCATCAGCGTCATGTTGTCCGGCAATTGCGGTGGACGCGGCGGCATGAGTCCGCCGTCGTACCAATACAACTTCACCGGCGGTGCTTTACCACGAGCGCCAAATTCGTATTGCACGTACGTCGCCAGCGGATAACTCGCGGGATCCGTCTTGATATCGCCGCCCCACTGCGTGGACGATCCGCTAATGGTCGTTGGATATTCGAGATCGAGCGCCCAGAACGGCTGATCAATCAAATGCGCGCCCATGTCGCCAATGGCGCCCACACCAAAATCCACCCAACCGCGCCACGCGAACGGATGGTACACCGGATGATACGGAATTTCCTGCGCGACCCCGAGATACAAATCCCAGTTGAATCCCGCGGGCGGAACGTGAGTTGTTTCACTCATCGCCTTTCGGACTGCGTTATCAATCGTGCTCTTGTTCCACTGCGCCGGCATCTGCGGATTACGCGGCGCCGTTCCCAAACTGGTCTTGTACGCGGTCTCGAGTTGCATGGCCGTTTGCGGACGCGGAATACCTTGCGCCCAGTAACGAACCGGACGATCGGTCCACACGTGTACATCCTTGATCGCCCCAAGCAATCCACTTTTGACAATTTCGCGAATGCGCCGAGTGCCATCACGCGAATGTCCCTGATTACCCATCTGTGTGATGAGTTTTTTTTCTGTCGCAGTTTTCGCGAGCAAACGCGCTTCAGCAACTGAATACGTCAGCGGTTTCTGCACATACACATGTTTGCCCGCGCTCATTGCTGCGTACGCGATACTCGCATGCATGTGATCGGGCGTCGCGATAACTACCGCATCAAGATCGCGTTCCTTCGCCAGCATTTCGCGATAGTCGCTGTACTTGGTGGCCTTGTCGTACGCCGCTTTCAACTTCAGCGATTCGGGCGACGACGCTGTTTGTCCGCGCGGCGGAGTGAGACGCTGCGTCAACGAACGCTCGACGTACGGAAAATCCACATCGCAAATCGCGACAATATTTTCGTCAAGCAACGCCGAGAAATTGCTCATGCCCATACCGCCAATACCAACACAGGCGATGTTCAGTCTGGCGCTTGGTGCCTTGTAACCCTTGCCGCCCAACACAAACCGCGGCACGATGGCTGCGCCGAAAGCGAGTTTGGCGGAATCGCCTACGAAATCGCGACGCGAAACTGGTTCAGACATGTCAGGCTTCCTTCTGGCGCATACACCAGGCGGCGGGAACGAACTGTGACCCACAAATGGCGAGTCAGAAACAATGGGGGGCGAACGACCGCAAACGCACCCGAAGGCGCGCCCGACAGAGAATACGGCTCGGCCCTGTTACGTCAATGAGGAATCATCGGGAAGAATGCCGCGATGCACCTCGACGTTCGCAAACATCGCTCGGCCGGTTACGCGCAGCACGGCTTCTGTGGGAACTTCGCCCCCGTAGCTGGGGCCGCCCGTCGTGCCAACGTTGGCCAGCACGCTTGAGCATAACAGTTCGACGCGCACCCCCTCGGGTACCGTGATCTCAACGTTACCAAACAAGCAGCGCACGTGCACTTCGGTGATGCCCGCTTCAAACTGCACGCCACGAAAGTCGAGTTCTGTATTACCGAACACCGTGCGCACACTCATCTGCCGCGGAATTGTTGTTGGCATTCGGCGTTCGGTGCTGCCCAGCAGGGTGGTAATGCGATCGCCCGTCACGATCCGCGAAACGCTCTTGCCTTTACCTTTGCCCGTTGGCTCGACCGGTTCAATTACGGCTGGCAAGTCGGCCACCAGGGACTGCAAGTCCGCAACCGTCAGAGCGCTATACACCAACTCGGCGCGTCGCTCGAACTCGTCCATCGTGATCGCGTCTTCGGCAAATGAGCGCGACAAGCGTTCAATCACCTGTTCGCGTTGCGGCGTGCTGGGTCCGAGTGGTGCCGGTGTGTTCACTTCTGGTATTTCCAGTGACGGGTCTTTCCTTCGGACATCCACAGCACCGCCTGTTCGATGCGGCGCGCGCGGGTGTCTTCACCTTTCGCTCCGGTGACCCAATCAATGTACTCTTTTCGCTGGCTTGGACTGAATGCGTCAAACGTATTTAGCGCTTTGCGATTCTGATCGAGGGACAGTTTGAGATCGGCCGGAAGCTTGAGCGCCGTTTTGGCTGTCGTTTTCTTTACGGCGGCTTTTTTTCTTGGCGGTGAGATGCCTTCCTCGTTCAGCTTCATTGCCTGTTTGACATAACTGGTCAGCACTTTCTTTGACGGCAGGTCCTTCACTGATGTCAGCCGACCAAACTGACCGTGCGCCGCTTCGGCATTCTTTTTCGTTTCCGGATCGACAATCAACGCCCCTTTCCAGAACCCGAACGTGCAGTGCGCCTTGAACGCGGCCATGTGACACAACATGCCTTGATACACATAGTGCGGATGCGACCACTTCATCGCTTCCTCAACGTCAGGACAGGCCGAGTGAACGATTTCGCGCAGGTGTGTCAGGATTGGCTGCGCAAATTCGGGCGCGTCGGCGATGTACACATCAAACCGCTTGTCACGTTTGCCCATGCACAATTCCGTTGGCGAATGGTGATTAAGTCGTAGTGCATTGACGCGTGGCGCAGTTAACGCACGGCGCGATTAACGCGTGGCGCGATTAACGCGTGGCGCAGCGAACGCGTGGCGCGATTAACGCGTGGCGCGGCGTCCCGTGTTCACACTGAAATTGAAACTATCCGGACGACTGTAGTGTCCGGCAACATCAAGCGACATGTGTTCGCGTCGTACTATGCCGAGGTCGAGGTCGGCGTGTATGAGCGCTGTGGTCTCGAAGAGTGGCGGCACCATGAATTCGCCGTTTGGCGCAATGATACACGAACCGCCGCGCATCACCCACGTGTTTGCATTCGCAACGCGATCGGGATGTGGTTCAAGTTCACTGGGGAGTTCACTTGCGCGCATCAGTGAGCCGGCAGCGAGCACAAAGCAGCGTGCTTCAAACGCGTATTGTCGGCACGCAATCACGTTCATCTCATGAACCGTTGGCCATGCGGCAACGTGAATGTCTTCGCCGCTGTCGTGTAGCGCTTGTCGGGCCAGTGGCATCCAGTGTTCCCAGCACACCAGTCCACTTACGCGTCCGGCCGGCGTATCAACCGCGCGCAATCCATCGGCGTCGCCATTACCCCATACCATGCGCTCCGTGTAGGTCGGTACAAGTTTGCGATGATGATTGAGCAACGCGCCGTCGGGACCGTATGTGAGCAGTGCGTTGTACAGCGTGCCGCGTCCTGGGCCTGCAGAGACTCTTTCGGTTACTCCGATCACCAGCGTGACACTGTTTTCGCGCGCAATGCGTGCAAGCGCGGCGCCCGATTCACCATCCACATCAACACTTTCGTCGGCGTGTCGCGCGAACACTGCTTTCACCGGCGCGTGATCCCAGAGCGCGACATCCCGGCACACATCCAACCAGACCGGATATCCCGGCAACCATGTTTCGGGAAACACAACGAGTTGCGCGCCTTGTGCTGCGGCTTCGGCGGTGAGGGCCGAGGTGCGCTCAAGGCCTTCGTGGAGCGTGGGCGATACTTCGGCCTGAACTATGGTGACGCGGACAATTTGGGACATGCGGACCAAACTAATGGCTGATGCCCGGGTCGGGGCGGGTTCGCTGCCGCCATCCGCCTACTTCCGACGTCATATCTCGCTTATGGTGTGCAGTTAATCCGCAGGTTTCCACCGGTGATCCGCGAACATGTGTTTGGCGATTTTCGCCCGTGCGGAAGTGCGACCGCCCAAGAGCTGTTGGCGGTCGCCGGCACCGCCGGAGAAGTCACCTCCGCATGCAGCTTCATGCGCTCGTTGACACCACACAGAGCCCCCGCTAGACCTCTCCGAATGCCTGACGAACGTCCGAATTCTGAAATCCCCAAACAAGACTCGCCACTGACCCGGCGCGAATTTCTCCTTTCGTCGGCAACAATTGGCCTAGCACTATCCGTCGTCCGTCCGGCTCACGCAACGCCGTCGGTGCGCATCGCGGGTCCAACCCCGTCGCCCGCGCAGCTCGCCTGGCAACGCGACGAACGCGCGCTGTTTCTGCACTTCGGCACCACCACGTTTACCGACAAGGAATGGGGCGACGGCTACGAAAAGCCGGCGATCTTCAATCCCACCAAACTCGACGCACGACAGTGGGCGCGCACGGCAAAAGCCACCGGGTTTCCGGCAATGATTCTCACCGCGAAACATCACGACGGATTTTGTCTGTGGCCCACGAAAACCACCGCTCACTCCGTCGCCAGCAGTCCATTTCGCGAAGGCAAAGGTGATGTGGTTCGCGAGTTTGTTGACGCATGTCGCGCCGAAGGTGTGAAGCCGGGATTGTATTGTTCGCCCTGGGATCGCAATTCGCCGCTGTTTGGCGAAGGGAAAAAATACGATGATCTGTATGCCGAACAGCTCACCGAGTTGCTGACAAATTACGGCGACATTTATCAGCTGTGGTTTGATGCGGCGAACGGCGAAGGTCCGAACGGCGACAAACAGGTTTACGATTGGCCGCGCATCTTTGCGTTGGTGCGCAAGCTGCAACCGAACGCGATCATTTTTTCCGACGCGGGTCCGGACGCGCGATGGATCGGCAACGATCGCGGCGACCCAAGCATGGCCAATTGGTCGCGCATGGATCCGAAAGCAATTCCGGTTCCAGGATTTCAAGGGCCAATGGTGAACGCTGCGCTGCAATCGGGGCACGCGAATGGCACCGTGTGGCGTCCAGGCGAAACAGATATTTCCATTCGCCCAACGTGGTATCATCACGCGAACGAAGATCGACGCGTCAAACCTGCGGGCACACTGGTTGCGTACTTTTTTCAATCCGTTGGACGCAATTCGAAATTACTGTTGAACGTGCCGCCCAATCGCGAAGGTTTGTTTTCGGATGTTGATGTCGCGACACTCACCGCGATGCACAAAACCCTAACCGAACTGTTTGCGGATGATCTCACGAAAGGGCTGAAGCAATCATGGACTTCGTCGTCACCAACCACAGGCGCGCTTGAAATCGATCTCGGTCGTCCCGCGCGCATCAATGTCCTCGACTTGCGCGAAGACATCACGAAGGGACAGTCAGTCGCGCGGTATGTCACCGAAGGATTCGTGAAGGACGCCTGGCAGGAATTATCCAAGGGCACGACGATCGGCTATCGGGCGCTGGATCGCATTCAACAGGTCGAGATTTCGAAATTCCGCGTGCGCATCGAAGAATCGGTGGATACGCTCAGCCCAATCGAAGTGCATCTTTACGCAGAGCCGCTGCCTGACGCAGGCACTCGGCGGCCCGGTTAACACCAACTTCTTGATCATTATGCGAATCGCCAGTCGTTTGCCACTGCTCGTTGCGGCTGCAATCAGTGTCGCCTCAATGTTTGTCGGCGCCAGCACAACAAGTGCACAGGGACGCACGCCGCGCTTTACACGAGCGGACACGTTGCGCGGCACAAATACGCCCGAGCGGCGCTGGTGGGATGCGACGTTTTACGATTTGCATGTGCGCGTGAATCCGAAAGATTCCACCATCTCCGGCTACAACGGCATTTCATACCGCGTGCTACAACCGTCAACGGTCATGCAGATCGATCTGCAACAGCCGATGATTGTCGACAGCATGATACAAAACAAACAACGCGTGGAATTCCGTCGCGACACGAACACGGTTTTTGCGACACTGACCGCAGCGCAGAAAATTGGCGACGTAAACACCGTCACGGTCTATTATCACGGCCGTCCTGCCGCCGCAAAAAATCCGCCATGGGATGGTGGGTACATCTGGCGCAAAGACAAGTCGGGCAATCCGTTCATCTCGACGGCCAACGAAGGTATTGGAGCAAGTTTGTGGTGGCCGCTTAAAGACATCACCGCCGACGAAGTGGACAGCCAACGCGTAGCGGTCAGCGTTCCCGATCCAATGATTGACGTTTCCAACGGTCGGTTACGCAGCACAAAGAAAGAAGCGGATGGTTACACCACCTACGAATATTTTGCGTCTGAACCGATTAACGCATACGGCATTTCAGTAAACGCCGGCACGTACGCACATTTTTCCGAAGTGTATAAAGGCGAATCCGGAAATCTCACGATGGATTTCTGGCCGCTGGCTGAAAATCTTGAGGCCGCCAAGGTACAATTCGCGCAAGCGAAACCAATGATGGCGTGTTTTGAACATTGGTTTGGTCCGTATCCGTGGTACAAGGACGGTTACAAACTGATTGAAGCACCGTACCTCGGCATGGAACATCAAAGTGCAGTGACGTACGGCAACGGTTACAAAAACGGATATCGCGGCAGCGATTTGTCAGCGACCGGTCACGGACTGAAATGGGACTTCATCATTGTGCATGAAAGTGCGCACGAATGGTTTGCCAACAGTCTGACCGATGAAGATCCGGCCGACATGTGGATTCACGAAAGCTTCGCGAATTATTCCGAAGGGCTGTACACAGAATGCCAGGAAGGCAAACAGGCCGGCGCAGAATACGTGATTGGTACGCGCAAGAAAGTCGTGAACGATGAACCAATTGTTGGTTCGTACGGCGTGAACAAGAGTGGCAGTGGCGATGTGTATTACAAAGGCGGCAACATGTTGCACACCATGCGCCAGATTGTGAACGACGACGAGAAGTGGCGCGGCGTTCTGCGTGGACTGCAGGCGAAGTTTCGTCATCAGACGGTGTCAGGTGCCGAAGTTCAGGCGTACATGACGCAGCAATCCGGTGTCGATTTGATGCCCGTGTTTTCGCAATATCTCATGACAACGCGGTTGCCAATTTTCGAATACCGGCGCGACGCAAAAGGCGCGTTTCAGTATCGCTGGAACAACGTCGTGCCCGGCTTCAACATGCCGGTGAAAGTTGCTGTTGGTGGTGGCGCTCCAATCACCATCAAACCCAGTGGCTTGTGGCAAACAATGGCGGGCCAGTTCAAGACTGACGCCGCCATTGTGGTTGATGAGAACTACTACGTGTTAACGCGCCGCTACTAGTTCGCGCCAGCGAGACAAATCACCACGTCATTCCGACGGTAATCGTACCGGCCGTCGTCATCCGGGCGGACGTTGACGTGGTGGACGGGACGCGGGACTTTTCTCCACCAACCGCCGCAGTTCCTTGATCGGTTCGGGATTGTCGTCCACTTGCAGTCGTGCAACCACGTCGTTGTGCACCCAGACACCCCCGTCTTTTTTCACAATGAGCAACGCGGCTGATTGCATGCCGCGTTTGTCGCCGCCCGCCAGTTGTCCTGCTTCAAGCGCGGCTACCAATCGCAGCGCGAGACGTCCCTTTGTGCGTTCGAAGGCCGCAACCATTGAATCAACAACTCCGGGACCGGCCAGAATATTTCCCTGCGCCGTGCAGAACGCTCCCGACTTGTTACCGGCCCATTCCGACGCTTTCGGGCCCGTATACGCCGCGTAATTTCCTTTCGCGTCCATCACCGCAAACTGACGTCCCTGTTTGCTCCAATTGACGGGATCCGGATCGGGATCGTTGTCCAATACCTTCTTGATGATTGCCGTCGGCGCCATTCCGGTTTTGAGCAATGCAATGGCCTGTGGCCCGTAACTCACATCAACAATTGCCTGCGTGGCCGACGCACCAACTCCGGCTTCGGCCCACAACACGCCGTTGCCAACGCTGAACACGCGTGACTGCACCGCGCCGCCAACTTCACCGGTTTCTGGATCGTAGCCGAGTATCGAGAACGTGGCGACAGGCGGCCATGGTTCGTTTGGCTGGATGGTTGTGTAGACCGGCTTCGGCTTGGGATATTCGCCTTTCGATTTGTCCTGTGCCGTGCCGATCGCTGGTGCCGAGAGACACGCGAAAATGGCGAGAATTGCGGAGCGAATTCTGTGCGTCATCGTTTAGCTGGTGCGAGTGAGCGAC
>JBDTTO010000002.1:0-18059 GCA_039930585.1 Gemmatimonadaceae bacterium | reverse complement strand
TCCAATGAGCGAGATGTCCGGAACGAGAAACAGCAGGGCAAACCGAAGCCAGCCGCCATCCATTCCAGCCCACACCAGCAGCCCCGCTACGCTGACTGCCAGCGCTTCCAGACGAAGCCAACTGCGGATTGGCGCTCCCACGGAGTACATAAAGCGGTCGAGTTTGAGTGACACGCGCTACTGACTGACCAGTCAGTATAGACGTCACGGGCTCGGCATTCAAGTAGGTAATTTGACGGATCTGCACCCGACATTGGTCGGGTGTGATCCCCATGACAAAAGAGGCCCCGCCGGTGGGCGGAGCCTCTCTACTGCATTGGGACCAAAGGGCTTACGCCAAAACTGGTCCGATCGTGCTGACTACTGCCGCCTTGTGCTCGGCGCCACCTTCTGCCTTTTCGCTTTCGAACTTCTTGTTCGTCAGGAGCACGATGCCGTAAAGGATGATTCCGATAAATAGCGCGCCGCCAATGAGGCCCATGAAGGCCGCGGGGGTGTCGCTGCTCTCAGTCTGGTGTCCGCTCATGATTTCTGTAAAGGAAGAGTTGGTGGAGGATGCCGCGGAGGGCCAGGAGTCTTCGGTCGTTACTCGACGTCGGTGACGCGCACCGAAATCATGCCGTCGTTTGCCGCGATGGCCGGCAGGAACTCGGTGCCCTTCGTGATCTTGCCGAATACCGTATGAACGCCGTTCAGGTGCCGCGTGTTGGCTTCACTGAGGACCATGAAGAACTGGCTGCCACCCGTGTCTTTGCCGGCGTGTGCCATGGAGAGCGCACCAACGGTGTGCTTGTGCGGATTACCCGCGGTCTCGCACTTGATCATCCAACCCGGGCCGCCCGTACCAACGCGGCGATCGCCAGCTGGGAGGTCGCGCGACAGTGGATCGCCACCCTGCACGACAAAGTCCGCGATTACGCGGTGAAACTTCACGCCATCATAGAAGCCGGAGTTGGCCAGCTTCTCAAAATTCTCTACCGTCTTGGGCGCTTCGGCCGGATACAGCTCGGCTACCAGCGTTCCCTTGTTTGTCTCGAAAGTGGCCAGCTTGGTCACGTGAAATCCTCGGAAGCAGATGAAACAGGAAACCGGAAATTAGTCCGGCGTGTCTGGCGAAGGAACCTCTCCACCCAGTTCGGCCGACGGACAGACGTCGTTCAGCACGCATTGCCCGCACAGCGGCTTTCTCGCGAGGCAAACGCGCCTCCCGTGCCAGATGAGCAAATGGCTGATCAGCGTCCACGAGTCGCGCGGGAACAGTGGAATCAACGCCTGCTCGATGGCAACCGCATCGGCCTCGCGCGTGAGTCCAAGCCGTCGGCTTAAACGTTGGACGTGCGTGTCGACAACAATGCCTTCGTTGATGTTGAACGCGTTACCCAGGACGACGTTCGCGGTTTTGCGGCCAACGCCACCCAGTTGGATCAACTCGGGAAGTGTCTGCGGAACTTCGCCGTGAAATTTATCCGTAAGCGTTTTCGCCATCGACAACAGACTTTTTGTTTTCGCGCGAAAAAATCCAGTGCTCTTGATGATTTCTTCAACGTCAGCCGAATCGGCGTTCGCGAGTTTCTGAGCATTCGGATATTTCCTGAACAACACCGGCGTCACCATGTTCACGCGCACATCCGTGCATTGCGCGCTTAAAATTGTGGCGACGGTCAGTTCAAACGGATTCCGAAAATCGAGCTCGCAATGCGCGTCAGGATATTCGCGCGACAAACGTTCGAGTGTTGCCGTCGCAATTGCCTGACGATCGGCTTTCGTTCTTGGTGAACGTGCAACTTTAGGCGCCCGCTGCGATGGTTTCTGTCCCGTCGTTTTTACGGTACGGCGAGTTGCCATCAGTGCGCAGCCACCGTACGACGCGCGCGCGCAAACTCCAGCACACCGGCTGCTGTGCGCGAATTCAAAATGTCGCCTGCTTCGAGCCAGCCCTTGCGCGCTGTCGCAATGCCCAAAGCTGCGTTTTCAAGTCCTTGTGGAGAATGTGCGTCGGGGCCGATTGAAACTGTTGTGCCATACTTCTTCGCCACGCGACACAAACGCCAGTCGATATCAACACGGTGCGGATCGGCATTGAGCTCGATGGCCACACCAACCGCTCCGGCTTTCTCGATGATCGCGTTCATGTCAATCGCATAGGGTTCGCGCGTAAGCAGCAACCGCCCTGTTGGATGTCCCAGAATCGTGATATGCGGATCGTCAAGCGCTTTCAGTACGCGATCGGTCATCTGCTTTTCATCCATGCCATAGCGCGAATGAATGGACGCAATTACGAAATCGAAGCGATCGAGAAACTCCGCGTCGTAGTCCACGCGACCGCACGGCAAAATGTCGGCTTCGATGCCTTGCAGCACACGGAAGTCCACGCCGTCGCGTTCGAAGGTCGCATTGATGGTGGCAATTTCGTCCTGCTGTTTGATAATCGCTTCTTTCGCCAAACCACCGGCGTACGTATTTGACTGCGAATGGTCAGAAATGCCCAGATAGCGCCAGCCCAGTGCGATCGCCGCGTTTGCCATCTCCAGAATCGTGGCGCCGCCGTCGGAGTAGTGTGAATGACAGTGAACTGCACCAACGATGTCGTCGTTGCTGACCAGTTTCGGCAGTGCACGTTTGGCAGCCGCCTCAACTTCACCGGCACCTTCGCGCAATTCCGGCGCGATAAAATCCATTCCGAGTCGCGCGTACAATTCCTGTTCGGTGGCGATGGGAATAAGTGCGCCGCCACTGTCGCGCAGATCATCGCCCGCGAGCGTGAAACCCCGCGCCGCCGCATGTTCGATTACAGCGCGCACGTGTGCGCTGCTACCGGTCGCGCGCCACAGTGCCACAGCAAATTGTTCAGCGCGAACACACGCGAGATCCATTCGTGCGCCATCTTCAAATCGGACAGTCACAGTGCGACCGCCACCACCTAATACATCGCGAACACCGGGTGTGTCATGCGCGAGTGCGGCCGCAACGACGCTGCGCGAACCAGTGACGGCTGCGACAATATCGATGTCGCGCACCGTTTCAACACGACGACGAATTGATCCGGCAACCGTTGCCTGTAAAACGTTCGCGTGCGAAGCCACGGCCGAGCATAAACGTTGCGCCTCACTGTTGGCGTGGCCCCACAACACGGGCGCTCCGGATGCGCGCAAATCAGCAATGCCTTTCCGGATTTTCTCGGCAGTTTTGTCGCCGAATCTCGGAAGTGCAGCCAGTCTTCCATCGCGCGCTGCGAGTTCGAGCTCCTGCAGCGTTTCGACGTGAAGTCCGTCATGAATCAATCGAATCTTGGCGGGTCCCAACCCGGGCACGAGCAACATCTCCAGCAAGCCTTCGGGAGTTTGCTCCTGCAATGATTCGATCAACGTTGCGCCGTTCGTTTCCACCAATTCGCGAATCACCGCGAATACATTGCTCGCAATGTCGGAGAGCGCGGTAGGACCGGAATCGCCCGTGGCATCGGCCTCCACGTTCATTACTGCAAGCGCCAACGCTTCATTGCCGAGCGCTCCGACTTGTCGTGCCGCGCTTTGAAACTCCTGCACTACGACGCGATCTTCTCCGTGAAGCTCGAGAAGCATCGCGACTTGATTCAATGCATGTGCTGCGCTCTGCGAATCCATTCGGGAAATATAGCGCTTTCAGCCGGCTCCGAAACGCCGAAACCCGTGCTCAGCTTTCGACGCCCGCGAGAACCTTGGCCTGTCTCACCAATTCCACCATTTGTCGCTCCGTCAGCTCGATTTCCTGTTGCGCCGCGTCAACATCCAGCAACCCTGACCGCATTGAAACAGCGACCTGGTTCAGATAACGGATCTTGGCGAGCAACTCCATCGTGAGTTGACGCAGTCCGTGAAAACGACGTTTTTCGGCATTCGCGCGACGAAAACGTTGCAATAATTCATCGGGACGAAGGCGACGCGCCAACGCCAATACTTCGCCTTCGGTGCGGCCCGGCAAGATGCCGCGATCGGGAATGCCCGCGTCTTCCCACGCGGTGTTCGCAAACCACAGACGGCCCACGTATTCAACGCCATCGTGCGACACGTGCAACGTCACGCGCAGCCGATGTTCATCGACGTCGATCGTGGCAATCGGTGTTTTTGTCACGCTCCCGAAATTCAGCATAACCCGGCCTCTACTTCCTCAGAAATGACTCGATGCTGCTGAACAGCGCCTGCGGCTGTTCCACGTACGGCACATGCCCGCAGTCATCCAATACAACAAACTCGCCGCGCAGGGCCTCGGCCGCCGCTTCTGCGGAAGCCAATGGAATCGGATCCTGCCTTCCATGCACGACGAGTACCCGCGTTCGGACGGCACCAAGTTGCTCACGTAAATCGAAATCACCAAGGCTTTCCCAGATCGACTGCTGAACGCGACCCGTTACACGGAACGGCGTCAACGAAGCGGCACGATGCGGATCGGCAAAATATCCGGCCACACTCAACTCGAATGCGCGCTGCTTGTATGACGAATAGTCCTGCTCGCGGAGCCCCGAGGCATTCAATTCCGCGCGCATCCTCTCAATAAGAGGACTTCGCTGCCGCTCGATGAGGTTGCGTTCAAAATCGTTTCGCCACGAACGTGTGATTGGAGCCGGTGAAATGAGGATCAGGTTCTCCACCGACGGAAGCGCGGAATTTTCTGCGGCCTGAATCGCGTACAACATGCTTAGCAGCCCGCCCCACGAGTAGCCAACCAGATTAAGCGATCCGACGTTGAACTCTGTGATGAGTTGGGCCAAATCATCAACTTGTGTGCGCCATGTAATGCTCGTGCGATCGTCCGATTTGGATTGGCCGCCACCGCGCTGGTCGTACGTGATCAGTCGATGCGTCTGCGCCAGTTCGAGGCACTGCGGATACAGATAGTCGTGATGCGCGCCGGGGCCGCCGTGCAACAACACCAACGGCGACGCGTTTGGCGGTCCGTCTTCTCTCCAGTACAATGGCAGCGACGTAGACGTGGAGAATCCTTCGGCACGCGGCGCGGGTATCGGCAAAGCAGGCATCAGTGTTGGTGCGGGTTCGGTGACCGGCGAGAGCGGTGCCCGTGTTGGCATGAACGGACACGCATGCGGCGGATGCGCACAGGTGAGTGCGCGCGTATTATCGGACAACAAGCGCACTCGAAGCGAAGTGTAGCGATCGAAGCGACCGCGCGCGCAGCCTTTCAGCGATCGGAGGAGGATGCCCACAGACGTTCGGAAGGACGTAGACGGTCGCGCTCCCGCCATGGTGATGGTTCGGGCGCTCGCGCTGCTGGTCGAACGACTTTCCGCGCACGGCACGCCTGCCACAGGTGTTCCCATTACGTCACCAAACGAACGGCGTGACGCGGTGAAAGAAGCGCTGCGGTCGCTGGCCGGTGCCGCACGTATTGGCGCGTTGCACTGCCACGTGGACGAACTCGGGATGCACGTGAACGATCACGTCATCATTCCCGGCGATTTGCGCGCGGAGCCGCGCCTGTACGCCTTTGCTCGACGCATCGTGAGTCATGAGGTGGGGACACTCAGCATTCGTCAGGGCGCTGCGCCAGGCGAGTTGCTGACGCTCGGCCGGCTATTGGCGGAATCACCGCAGTTGACCCCGGTCACCGAAAACACAACCGCCAGTCTCGATACTGTCGCTCGGCGCACGCCAACAGAAGTGTTTCGATCGTGGAGCGTGCTCGTTACGCCCTCCAGCTCGCCGCTGTTTACGCAAAGCGCGGTTTCACCAACCGTCGGCAGCGCGATTGCGCGGCTGCGCGCAACACGCACGGATGATGCAACTCGTCAGGCTGTCGCAGAGCTTCTTGATCAGGCCAGTGATGCCGAAGGGCGAGAAGACGCTGTTGCCGTCGAGTCCATTGCGGTTGCATTGGCCCAGCACGCACGCACGCTG
Organism: Gemmatimonadaceae bacterium; assembly: GCA_039930585.1. Taxonomy (GTDB): domain Bacteria; phylum Gemmatimonadota; class Gemmatimonadetes; order Gemmatimonadales; family Gemmatimonadaceae; genus Gemmatimonas. The sequence goes on along the minus strand of JBDTTO010000002.1, from coordinate 12,168 downwards.
GGCTCAGCCGAAGGTCGCCTGGCAACCGAAGGCGGACTTCGACGGCTACTGCGCGAAGGTATTGTGAAGTTGCTCGCGCTTCGCATTCCGGAAAGCAACGATCGCGATATGCTGATTTCCATTCTCGCACGCACGGGAGAAATGGGTGGCAAGGCGTTAGTCGAGCGCTTGATGTCCGCAGATGATCGCCCCGCTCGTCGCTGTTACTTTGACGCAATTATCACCCAAGACTCCGGCGTTTCACAATTGCGCGAAGCGCTGAACGACTCACGATGGTACGTCGTGCGCAACGCCGCTGCGTTGCTGGGCGAAATGGGAATGTCCGATTCCGATGCGTCGCTCATGCCGCTGTTGGCAAATCTCGACAGCCGGATTCGAATCGCGGCCGCACGCGCGTTGTCACGACTGCAAACAGCGCGCGGTCTCCTGGCCGTACAACAGCGACTCGATGATTCCAATGCAGAAGTACGACGACTGGCGGCCGCTGCGTTTGGATTGAGCTCCGCACTTGTTGGCGCCGCGAAGCCGCACAGCGCGCCGCTCGGTGTTGCACTCGCATCCGAACCAGAAGAAGATGTCGCACTCGAAATGCTGGCATCACTTGGAAAATTGGCAAGCGCCGATGCAGTGCAGCGACTTATTCGATTGGCAATTGGTGGTCCCGAACGTGCGCAACACGACGGATGGTTTCGCGTGGCCTCGCTCGAGGCGCTGGTGTCAGCACGCGGGCACGCTGCCGTTCCAACGCTTGAAGTCCTTGCGACTGACGCAAACGAAGAAGTCGCCACAGCTGCGCGGCGACTTCTTGGTTCTGTGATGACGAGTTGAACTCACGCGAACGGCAATTGCCGAGTGCGTGAGAAGTTTCGCTAGCGGTCTGTAAAATCAGTTTCGTTTGTCACCAACCGGCACGCTGCGGCGATCAACTGCGCCGCGCGCTGCACGTCTTCCAGCGCAACCATTTCGTTGGGCGAGTGCATGTAGCGATTCGGAATTGAAACGAGCGCCGTCGCTACGCCTTCGCGCGACAGTTGAATGGCGTCGGCATCCGTGCTGGTGACGCGGCCTGCTGCGTGCAGCGAGTATGGAATTGACGCTGCGTCAGCGGCGTGCTTCAGCAATCGAAAAACGACGGGGCTGATGACCGAGCCGCGCGTGAGAACGGGACCACCACCAAGCTTGTGATCGCCAACTTCTTTTTTCTCGACACTTGGATGATCAGTTGCGAAGGTGACGTCGACGGCGATGGCCATGGTGGCGTTGACCGTGTGCGCGGCAACGCGCGCGCCACCGCCCGAGTATCCGATTTCTTCCTGCGTGGTCGCAACAGCAACGACGCGAGCAACACCCGGATTTTCTGCATACAACCGGAGCGCCTCAAGCACGACAAACGCGCCAATGCGATCGTCGATAGAGCGCGAGACGATACGGCCATTGGGCAGTTCAAGCATACGTGAGTCAATCACGCCGGCGTCGCCGACATTCAGCACTTCAAGCGTTTCAGCGCGCGATGCGGTGCCGAGGTCGACCCACAGGTCGGTCATCTTTGACGCTTTCTCGCGCTCTTCGGGCTTAATCAGGTGAATGGGTTTCTTGCCAATCACGCCATGCACGTCGCCTTTGTGGCCGAGAAAGCGAATGCGCTGCGCGACCAGCACCTGTGGATCCCATCCACCAATCGCTTCGATGAACGCGAAGCCGTTCTCGTCGATGAACGTGATAATCACGCCAATTTCATCGATGTGGCCGGCCAGCATGATCGTGGGTCCGCCACCACCTTCGACCGTCGCTATGCTGTTGCCAACTACGTCAGCCTTGACGGTGGCGAACTTCGCGGCTTCCTCACGCCACACTCGGGCGGGCGCGTGTTCGAAGCCAGACGGTCCGGGCGTATCCAGGAGCCGTTTCAAGAATGCAAATGAAGAGTCTGATAGCATATGTTGGAAAATTACACCACGTCTTATGATTGAACCATGACCCTAATTTTCATCGCAGTCGGACTCGTCGCCGGAGTCCTCTCCGGCATGTTTGGCATCGGGGGCGGAATTATTATCGTCCCATCGCTGATGTATGTCGCCCGCATGCAACCGCAACAAGCCGTCGGCACGTCACTCGGCGCACTGTTGTTGCCCGTTGGAATTTTGGGCGCAATGGCGTACCACAAAGCTGGTCACGTGGATGTTCGCGCGTCGCTGCTGTTGGCCGCCGGACTCGCAATCGGCGCATATTTCGGCGCGCAGATTTCCCTGCACATGGATTCGACAATGCTTCGCAAAGCGTTTGCCGTGTTCCTGGTACTCGTGGCGGGAAAAATGTGGTTTAGCTGACGCGCACCGCGTGCATCGGATCAATGGCGCTGAACAGCGTCGGATTGAAAATGCGCGCCATCGCTTCAACGCCCTCGACAACGCGAGGGCCCGGACGACTGACAAGTCCGGTCGCATCAAGCGCCCACACTTGTCGGCCGGCGAGCCACGCCCAGTCCGGGTGAGCGAGCAGCCGCAGCGCTTCGGCTTTCGCGCTTGCCAGTGTGTATCCGCACGGCGCAATCAGCACGATTTCGGGTTCGGCCTCGATAACGCGACTGATTGGCAATGAGACCGAGTGCGCGCCCGCCGTGCCAACAACATCGCGTCCACCGGCCTTGTTGATTTGCTCCGGGCCCCAATGTCCGGCCATGTACACCGGTTCGGTCCACTCGATCAGCGCGACACGTGGTCGAGGAGCGCGTTCGGCTTTGAGTGTGAGGTGAATGCGTTTCAATCGATCCTGCAGCCCGGCGATCAGTTCTTCGGCTTCATCAGGAATGCCCAACGCATTCGCAACGTTGGCGATGTCCGTCAAAATGCCGTCGATTGTTGTGCCGCCGAGCGTGACAACATTTGCTGGCGGCTGAAGTCGTGCGGCCAGTGCTCGCACGTCTGACTCGCGCACTGCGCACACTTCGCACAATGCTTGCGTGAGCAACAGATCCGGATGCAGCGCCATGATCTTTTTTTCGTCCAGCGTAAACAGTGCGAGTCCGCTCTGTGCGTGTTCACGCACGGCCGCATCGATGCCGGCAGGGTCGTGCGAATCGGGCAACGCACTTTTCGTCACGCGGGCACGCGAGTTAATCACCGATGGAAAATCGCATTCGTGCGTAATGCCAACGAGATGCTCCGTGGCGCCCAGAAACGCCATGATTTCAGTAGCGGCCGGCAGCAACGATACAGTGCGCATCAGGGTGTCGATTTGCGCGCGTACACTTCCTTGCCGCCAACGTAGGTGTTGAGCACGTTCGTTTTCAGAATGAGTTCCGATGGTACTCGCATGATGTCCTGATCGAGAATGACGAAGTCGGCGAATTTTCCGATAGTGATCGAGCCGAGATCTTTTTCCTGAAACGCTGCGTACGCGGGCCACAGTGTCATGCTGCGCAGCCCTTCTTCGCGCGTCATTTTCTGGTCTGCGAACCAACCGCCTGCGGGCCAGTTGTTCGCGTCCTGGCGCGCAACCGCCGAGTGAAACGAGATCAAGGGATTCACTTGTTCGACAGGCGCGTCGCTGCCGTTCGGAATAACTACGCCGCTCTCCAACAACGAATGCCATGCGTAGGCGCCCAGTAGTCGTGTTTGTCCAAGACGTTTCTCTGCCCAGTACATGTCGCTGGTTTGATGACTCGCCTGCATCGACGGAATGACACCCAATTCGGCAAAACGCGGGATGTCATCCGGCGCGAGAATCTGCGCGTGTTCAACGCGAAACCGGTGATCAACAGTTGGCACTGCGTTTAGCGCGGCTTCGTACGCATCAAGCACAATGCGATTGCCTCGATCTCCAATTGCGTGCGTGTTCACTTGAAATCCGGCTTTCAACGCGCGTTCGGCCACCTCGCGAATATGCGCCGGTGCGCTGACCAGTAATCCGGTGTTGTTCGGATCATCGGAATACGGCTCAAGCAGTGCGGCGCCGCGTGAACCCAACGCCCCGTCCGCATACAACTTCACACTTCGCACCCACAGCGTTCCGTTATACAGCGCCGAGCGTGGTCCCATTGCGAAGTAATGAACGAGTGCAGACGAATCGTCGGAAATCATTGCATCAAGGCGCAAATCCAGTTCGCCCGCTTTGCCCAGCGATTCATACAAATCAATTTGCGTTCGGCTCGCGCCGGCGTCGTGCATCCCGGTTAATCCCCAGCGATGCAATTCAGTGATCGCATCTTTCACTGCGCTTCGAACGTCTTCCGGTTTCGGTGCCGGAATCTTGCTGTTCGCGAGATCCTGCGCGTTGTCGACCAACACACCGGTTGGATTATTGCTCGCGTCGCGCAGCAGGCGTCCGCCAGTCGGATCAAGCGTTGCGGCACTGATTGAGGCTGCGCGCATTGCGGCAGCATTCACCAACACCGCGTGACCGTCAACACGTGATAACACAACCGGGTTATCCGGCAACGCTGCGCTCAATTTTTCATGCGTGGGAAATCGTGTATCTCCCCAATCGTTTTGATCCCAACCGCGACCGACAATCCACGAACCCTTTGGCGCCGCCTTCGCGCGTTCAACTACACGTGCAATGACCTGATCGTACGTGCGCGTTCCCGTGAGATCGACATTGCGTAACGCCTGGGCAATTCCGCCCAGATGCGCATGAGCGTCAACCATTCCCGGAATGACCGTGCGTCCGTTTGCGTCAACAACTTTCGTCGCGGCGCCTTTGAGCGCCTGCGCTTCACGCGCCGAACCAACAAATATTACGCGACCGCCGCGCACACCAAACGCTTCGGCCAGCGGATGCGCGTTGTCGGCTGTGTAAACCCGGGCGTTCGTAACGATCAGCTCTGCGGGTTGTTGCGGAGCGCGCGAAACTGCCGGTTGTGCACCAGTCGCAGTGGTGCATACCGCTGTCAACAGAACCGCAGTGGTCAGCCCCGAACGAATTTTTGTTGCGCGCATAGAGGAGGGATATGGGAGAATGGCAAGTCTGCCACGCGCGCCTGTGAAACGCAAACGTCCGCCCCGGAATCTCGGAGCGGACGTTTTTCATCGGGATACTGTTGCAGCAGTGATTCGCGTCAGGTGCCCGGCGGAAGCATCACTGCGTCAATGATGTGAATGACACCGTTCGATGCGATGATGTCGCTTTTCGTGACGTTGGCGTTGTTCACCATGATGCCCGTTCCCATCATCATCATTTTTGCATCGCTGCCTTCGGCGGTTTTCTTGCCCTTGCCGTTGAGTTTTGCGAGGTCGGCCGACATGACTGTGCCGGTGATGACGTGATACAACAACACCTCTTTCAGCGCTGATTTGTCTTTCATCAACGCAGCCAGCTTACCAGGCGGCAACTTCGCGAACGCTTCGTCCGTCGGAACAAAAACCGTGAACGGTCCCGCACCTTTGAGAGTGCCGGTCAGCCCCGCGTCTTCAACCGCTTTGGCGAAAATTTTGAAGTTGCCGGCGGCTTTTGCGGTTTCGACGATGTCCGCACTCTGTGCCCACGATGCTGCCGGCAACGCCATCGCAACTATTGCCGCACTCGCAACCGGGAGAAACTGCTTGCGCATCATACCCTCCGTAAAAGACGAACTGCTGGACCGTTGTGCTGGCCCTCACTGATATACCCCACGCTGACAACGTCGGTCCGGTGGCGCCTACGAACCCCCCATCAGCCACTGCAGCAAACTGAGCCCGAAATATGCAACCAACGGCGAAATGTCGATGGGTCCAACCGTCGGAAGCGCGCGACGCAAAGGCGCAAGAAACCATTCAGTGAGACGGAACGACCAACCCCACCACCGCGAATAACGCGTTCCACCAACCCACGACGCAATCACGCGCGCCATGATCGCCACTTTGAGCAAGATGAATGCCCAATTCGCGATCAGTTTTACAATTTGTATTGGACCACCGTATGTGCTGGCCGCGAGCAACCTCATTTGCTGAAGAAGAAACTCCAGCAGCGCGAGCACGACCAATCCAGCAACAACCACAATACCCACCGTCCACCACGGCGCTTGTGCGGGCGTTCCGCCCATCCGAATAACACGCTTCTCCGTGGGAAGAAACAACGGGTCGACGGTGCGTCGCGTGAGACGCGCAAGCGCAGAAAATGGTCCGACACGCCGCGTGCGAACCACCCACGACGCCGTTGCCGCAACAGCGGTGACCGCTGCGGCACCAAAAATTACCGGTCTCAAGACAGCAATGACGCTTTCGAGAACCTGGATTGCCGGAGAGAGTGCGTTCATTCCGAAAGTGAGAATCGTATGGTGCGCGACCACATCATGTGACGGCGGCCGGGCTGATGACGCGTATTCCACGTCGCCTGGCACGAGAGCGCGTCGCGAAAAATACACCACTGGCCAAACCACTGAGCGCGCTTCCCCACTCCAACGGCGAACAGCGAGCGATAGTTCCGATCTGCGGCAGCAACCAAAGTGCCAGCACCATCGCAGTTACTCCGGACACCACGGCTATTGTCGAATCGTCTCGTCCCGCGAACGTGCACCAGTATCCCACCGGCAGCCACATCACGAAAAGCCATAGAATCGAAAGAGCCCAGCTGCCCCGGTCACCCACGTGTACGACGGTCTGCAACAGCGTCCACCCCAACGACAAGGAAATGGGCAGCGCGACGCTGATTGTACCTCTGGCGGAATTGGCGGTAAGGGTCCACAGCCGCGGCGTCACGGTAAACGACAACATTTGAGCGTCGTTTGCATGTTCGGGAAATGCACCACGAAGCAGAATGCTTGGTCCTGGAAATCGAAATTGCCGACCGCGCAGATTCACAAATAAACGCGCGTCGGTTGCTTGTTGGCCAAGTAGCAACTCCGGGTGAATTACGCGCAAGTCATGCACATAAAGCAGCGGAACAAATTCCGGGCGTTCGTCGCGACCCGACAACTTGACGCTGCCGCGCAGCTCTGCTTGAACAGTGCCGTGCAAAATCACGGGCCCGTCACCAGTGTGCGCGTACGACTGTTCACCGATGGTGGTCTCGCTCACCAGGCCGTGATACCAGCCGTAACCGGGTGTGAAGGGAAACCGGCTGAGCTGAAAATTGCCGACACTCGCGGGCAATGATTTGTTGGAATTGTCGGGACCGAGCGCCCACGCCGTAAATGCAAGAAATGCGCACACCTTTACCACACCAATCGCTGCCAGCATTCGCGCGATTCGGGGTGTTGGATGCAGCAACAACGCGCGATAACGGCCAATCAGCGCTCCGACAAATGCGCCGGCAGTATTCGTGACAATGTCCGTCGCACTTGCCACGCGATCAGGAGCCAATCCCAGGCGTTGCGCGCCTTCAACTGCCATCGACAGGAGCATGCCGATGATCAGCGCGCGGAGTGGCGAAACACCAAGCAGCGCCAGCGCGAATCCGAATGGCAGAAAAAGCGCAATGTTCAGCGTTACGTCTGCGGCGCCTTCAGAACCACACGCCCAACACCAAAAACCTGGGCGCAGCAATCCCGGAGAAAATGGAGTTCCCGGCGTGAGTGTGGCCGCCGCAATGAACAGAAGCGATCCCGCCAACAGGATGCCGCGCCAACCCTTCACGCGATCGGCACCGGATCAGCGTCTATCTGGCCACACTCACGAAAATCACCGCGTGCTTATTTGAGTACTGCGCGGGCGATGGTCTGCAACTGCATGTTGCTCGTGCCCTCGTAAATCGCTCCGATCTTCGCATCGCGATAAAACTTTTCTGCCGGATATTCGCGCGTGTAGCCATAGCCGCCAAACAACTCCAAACAGAGCGACGTGACCTTTTCACACATCTGCGACGCGAACAGCTTGGCCATCGCGCCCTCGCGTGCAATATCCTGTCCGGCATCCTTAAGACGCGCTGCGTTGTAGACCATCAAACGCGCAGCTTCCAGTTCGGTCGCCGCCTGCGCAACCTGAAACTGAATGCCCTGAAATTCACTGAGTGATTTGCCGAACTGCTTGCGTTCTTTGAGATGCCCCACCGCTGCAGTTAACGCACCCTGTGCGACCCCGATCATCTGTGCGCCGATGCCAATGCGTCCCTCATTCAGCGTTTCGATGGCAACCTTGTAGCCCGAACCTGCTTCGCCCAGCAGCTGTGCATCGGGTACAAACACATCCGAGAAGTGCAGGGCGGTCGTGCTCGATGCCCGAATACCCAGCTTGTCTTCTTTCTTGCCAACCGTGAACCCCTCGGTCCCGCGTTCCACGATAAAGGCAGTGATGCCCTTGTAGCCCGCTTCAGGCTTGGCGTTCGCGAAAACCACGAAAATGTTGGCTTCGGCCCCGTTTGTGATCCATGCCTTGGCGCCATTCAATCGATAACCGCCATCCACACGTTCGGCGCGGGTGCTCAGCGCGAAGGCATCTGACCCGGATCCGGGCTCCGACAGCGCGTACGCGCCGATAGTGCCGCCCGAAAGTTGTGTCAAAAACTGCTCCTTCTGCGCAACAGTGCCATACCGGTTGATCGGGTAGTTCACGAGCGTGTTCTGGACGTCCACCTGGATCGCGGCGGCTGCGTCGACCTTGCTGAGCTCCTCGACCGCCAGCGTCACCATCATCAGCGAGCCTCCCGCGCCCCCGAACTGTTCGGGGAGCTCGATGCCCAACAGGCCCAGTTCGGCGAATTTCGCGGTGAGTATCGGATCAAGCTTGCCTGCCGCCTCCATATCGCGCACCCGAGGGCGTACCTCGGCCTCCGCCAGTTCGGCGACGGCCGCCCGAAAGAGTTCCTCTTCTTCAGAGAGCATGGTAAGTGGACCGTGGAGCAGTGCGGGCGAACTGGTCATGGGACGAAGCAGAATGTTTGAGAGGGGTGATGAGCGACCTCTGAATCTCCGATGTGGTCACCGCAGAAACCAGCGCCTTCAACGCGAAAACGAGGGCTTTTCATATGGTAGAGCCCGGCACCACTCTTGCAATATCGCCAGCTGTGTACAGCTTTGAACCATCCACGTGATACTGGGACCGATGACACCCACGCGCCGCCGACCTGATTTGCCCTTGACCGCTGTCCGATTCGGACAGGCGGTTACGAGCAATCTCGCGCGTGGAACTCGTCATCTGTTGAACGCTTTAATGGTGGCTGCTTTCACAACTGCGAGCGCGTGTGGTGGCCGCGACGCCGTTGGCCCCGGCGCGCCGCTGGTTGCAAACGGCACTTTCATGGGAGCAGCCGTTGTTGGTTTCGCACTCGAACAACCAGTACGCTTCGTTGTAACTGATAACGACGGCATGCCCCGTGCAAACGTTGCCGTCCACTGGGTGCCTGCAAGCGACGGTCGCGTTTCATCCGTCGACGCTATGACCGACGCGAACGGCGTGGTCGAAACAAGATGGACGCTTGGCACGATCGCCGGAATGCAAACGCTTCGGGCGCAAGTGCAGGACGCCACGCCACAAGTGTTCACCGCGAACGCGATTCCCGATCGTGCGGCAACTGTTATCCTCGGCAGCACAAGCGCGCAAATCGTGATTCTGGGCGACACCGCGCGTATCAGCAGTATTGCGATTGACCGCTACGGAAACTCGGTGGCCGTCGAACCTGCGTACATTGTTGAAAGTGGCGCCGAATTTATAGCCATTGCATCGCCGGGTTCGTTTGTCGCCCGTGCGCGCGGCACCACACGCATTCGTATTCAGGTTGATACCGCGAAAACAACCTTTGCGCTCGCGATCACTCCGAGTACTCCTGTCATCAAAAGTGTAGCGCCTGATACGCTGGTTCCGGGTGGAGCGATCACGATTACCGGAAGTTATTTTGCACTTGCTGCGGACTTGATTGACGTCACCGTTGGTGGGGTGCATCCGGTCATCACGAAAGTTTCTGATACTCGAATTGATGCAGTGCTTCCGAACGCCAGCGCGTTTCCGTGCGTGGCGACAGCAGCACAGCCGGTACGCGTGACAATTGCCGGCAATTCGGGGCAACAAGCGACGCCACTTCGAGTGGCAAATCGAATTACGCTGGGAACCGGCGAGTCTGCGAATCTTCTGGATATTCAGCAGGTGCGTTGCACGGAACTTGTTCAGCCGGCGATAGCGCAGCGCGCGAAGTATGTGCTCGCTGTTTTGAACACCAGCGTGACCGCGGCAACGTTCTCGGGCTTTGAGCTTCGCGCGAGCGGGGGTGGATCGCTGGCAACACAGATAGCGAGTGCCCGGAGCAACTCTGTTGGTTCACTGAGCGCAGTCGGCTCGGGGCCGCAAAGCAATGCGCTGTACAAGCAGGCGATTGCCGAAGAGCAGGGGCATGCGGAATTTCTTGATCGCCAGCGTCAAACAGTAAGCCAGTACGGTTCTCCTGCAGCCAGCTGGAATCAACTGCGCGCCTCGCGCCGGAACGTTGCCGCAGCACGCACGCCGCGCGCAGTCGGCGACACGTTGACCATGAAAGCGATTTACAGCTCGTGCAGCGTTGGACGGGACGTTCGCGCGCGCGTGGTTTTTATCGGCAGCAAGGCGATCATGCTTGAAGATATTTCATCGCCGCGCGCGGGTCAGATGGATGCGCAGTACCGCGCGATGGGGCAGGAGTTTGACGCAATCCAGTATCCGTTGCTGACAGCGAATATGGGTGATCCGCTGGCGATGGATGCCACGCTTGGCGGTGACGGAAAAGTCACAATGTTGTTCACACGGTACGTGAACGATTCGCTTCCGGGCATTCAGGGCTACGCAACGGCGTGCAACTTCTATCCGAAAACGACGTTCGCACCCAGTAACGAAGACGAAGTCTTTTACGCGCGGGTGGCCGCGCTTTCGGAAGATCCGGAGGCGTGGCGCCGCACGATGCGCAGCACCGTGTTGCACGAGACCAAACATCTGGCGTCGTTTGCCGAACGCATGTCGCGCAACGTGGCGTTCGAGGAATCATGGCTTGAGGAAAGCACTGCGCGAATTGCAGAGGAACTCTACTCGCGCACGTTCGATGGTGGCGGTTCGTGGAAGGGAAACAGCGGATACGTCAACACCGTTCGTTGCGAGATTTATCAGTGCGACGATCGTCCGCTCATGATGTGGAAACACTTCTCCGTGCTGCATCAGTTCTTTCGCGGCGTCGATACGCTGACGCCAATTGGAGCTGCGGCCAGTGGTGACTTTACGTTCTATGCCAGCGGATGGTCGTTGGTGCGTTGGGCGGCCGATCACTATGCGGTGGATGAAGCCAGCTGGCTGCGCGATCTGGTGAAAGGCGGCTCCGTCACGGGCCTCGCGAATCTCGCTTTGCGTACCGGCCATTCGGTTGACGAGATGCTTGCGGACTGGTCGTTGGCCAACGCAGTGGATGATCAACCAGCGTTCAAGGCGCAGCGCGCGGAGCTCTCGTTCCCCAGTTGGAACATGCCGGACATCATGAACGGGTTGGCAGTGGCAGATCCGGTGCGCTTCGGCGACGTCACTCCGCTCCGAATTCGAGCATTCACGTTTGGCGGTGTATCGCTGCCGGTGCCAAAGCTGCGCGCATTCTCCAGCAGTTATTTCAGTTTCGAAGGGATTCAAAACGGCAGCCAGGTGCTGGAGTTGCGCGGTGAAAATGGTGGTGCACTTCCGGCTTCATTGCGTGTCGCAATAGTGCGCGTGGAATAGATTCGAAGGCGTGACGCTTCCGGTAATTCTCGCTCTGGCTTCGCTCTTGGCCATTGCTGCAATATGGTTGGGATATCCGCTGCTGATTTGGGCAGCCGCTCGCATTTTCCCCGCAAAACCAACTGCCAGCAAGGCCATCCAAAGCCGCACGGTGTCGGTGATTCTCGCAACGCGAGACAACGCCGAAATTGTTCGCGCGCGCATCGATAACTTGCTCGCGACCGAACATCCCGCTCACAAGTTGCAGATTGTCGTGGCGCTTGATGCACAAGGTGCCGAGTGCACGCCGCACGATTTTCACGGCGGCGACAGTCGTATTGTCGCCATTGTTGGAGACGCACCCGGCGGCAAAGCTGCAGCGCTCAATGCAGGCGTTCGCGCTGCGACTGGAGAAATTCTGGTACTGGCGGACGCCCAACAGCGCTACGATGCGCGCACGATTCCGGAGTTGGTTGCGGCACTGCATGACGACCGATTGGGCGCAGTATCCGGCGCACTGCAACTTGGCACCGAAGGACGTCGGTCGCCGGTGGACATGTACTGGGCCATGGAAAAGTGGTTGCGTCATAACGAAGCGCGCATTCACTCCAGCGTT
>JBDTTO010000001.1:0-18475 GCA_039930585.1 Gemmatimonadaceae bacterium | reverse complement strand
GCGATCGAATATCTGCCGCGCGTATGCTGGTGATCAGCACACCAAGACTATCCGGAGTCGGAAGTGGTCCGAGCTGCACCAGTATTTCAGCCGTTTGATCAAATGCCGCAGCGCCATGAATTTCCGCGCTCGTCACTCGGCTGGTCAGTGACGCCCAGTACAACCGCACATCGAGGCGATCGCTGCGACGGAACAAGTGTGCGAGCCCGGAGCCGCCCGTGGGTGGATTGAGCGGCACAACAAATTCGGTCAGCAAAAGCGCGGCAATATCAACGGATGCTGGCGGTACAATATCCATCGCAACAGTGTCGCTCCTGGTCACACCATCACGCGTGAGTGTGGCCATCAGAACTCCGCTTTGAGACTGTCCAAATTTGAGGAGCGCGGTCACCATACCGTTCGGTTGTACGAACAATGTTGCCGGATTATCGGACTTGAAGATGAATCCCTGCACATTGGGAATGGCGTTGTCACGCGCGTCATAAGCCGTCGCCGTCAATTGTGTCGTCGCGCCAAAATCCAGACTCCTCGCCGCCACGGTCAGTGACACCGAGGACAACACCCGTCGAACAATGATTCCCGTTGAAGCTTGAACGTCACCGCTTCGGGCCGAGATGATTGTCGTTCCATCACCCACTGCTGTGACGGTAATTTGTCCCTCAGCGTCGATTACAAACGTGGCGACACCGGCAGCGCTCGAACTCCACTGCATGTTTGACGCAGGGACTTCGCGGCCGGCGCTGTCTCTGACGACAGCTGTGATGGTTCGTGTATCACCGGCCGAAGTCAGCACATTAGCTGATGAAGCAGCAAGTGTAATCGATGCCGGAGCGTGGGAGTTGGCGGCGACAGGTGCGACCTCGTTGTCACAGGCGCCGAGTATCAGTGCAGACACAGTGATCACAACTCGCGACAGCAGTTTACCGCTCATTCAAAACACCCAAGTCGACCGCGCAATTCTCCGGCGGGGAATCGAATCGTGCGCACTTCAACGTAAAGTTGTCGATTACACAGCAACGCACCGAGTGAGTCGAGTGAAATTGGTGCACGACCATTCTGTGAACGAATGTTGGCGCTTGTGATACTGCTGTTGATCAATCCCAGACTGTCCAGCGTTGGCAGTGGCAGAAGATTGACGAGCAGATCTCCGTTTTCAGTAGACGCAGACGGGCCACGAATTGTGACGCTGGTGACTGACCCACTCAGTCCCGACCAGATCGCGCGATACGCAATGCGATCCGCCAACCGATTCATGAGAGCAATTCCTGAACCATGTGCATTCTGCGTCCCAGGCTGAATGAAATCCGCAAGTAAGAGCGCACCGTAGTCGGTCTCGACCGGTTCACTTACAACCAGGGTGACTTTCGCGATCGCAGAGACACCATCGCGCGTGAGCGACGCGGTGATGACGGCGTCGCCCAGCAGCGGAAACTTGAAGACTGCCGTCGCAACTCCGTCGGGTTGTACAAACACCGACGCTGGATCGTCCGACGAAAATTTGAATCCCTGTACGTCTGGTATGGCGTTGTGTCGCGCGTCCAAAGCGGTTGCGACAAGCTGCTCCGACATTCCCCACTCAAGCACTCGCATTGGCTTGGTGAGCGTAATGGAGACCATGGCCCGATGGACCGCGACTTCAGTGGTGCTCTGCACCGATCCGCTGCGCGCCGTGATGATGGCCGTGCCGTCACCAACGGCCGTGACGGTCGCGCTTCCGGCCGCAGTAACGGCCACCGATGCTACGCCTGGTGCGCTGGAACTCCATTGAATGTCGGGGGCCGCAACGACAGCGCCATCCGGGTTCTTGACGACCGCAGTAATTGTTCGCGTATCTCCGGCGGAAGTCAGCGTGCCGGTTGACGACTCCGCGAGCGCAATCGACGACGGCACCCTCGGATCGGTGGTGACGGGCGGTGCGACCTTGTTGTCACAGGCGCTGACCAACAGGGCAAGACATATGGACGCTGCGTACTTTCTCATGGACTCGCTGTTACTGGGCTTGATGTTAGAACCGGCCTATCAGTGAGAGAAGCGCATGAGGGTCGACGCACCTGACAAATTCACTGTGCAGAAACAGCTCCGAACCGCGGAATTCGCAGTTCGGAGCTGTTTGCGTTTTTTCGGGAATTACTCGCCCAATCATGCTGTCTTCAGCAGGTGCTCTGCGATTTTTCCCGCAAACTTTTCCCGCGAGTTATCGAGCGATCGACAGGCCGAAGAAACTGCCCGCACCACCAACCGCCGTCGTATTCGCATCGCTCAAGCGAATGACGCCGTCAACACCGCGCGGCAATCCACCAATCGAATTTCCGTTGATCGCCGACGTGTGAAAGACAAATGCGCGGCCGGTCACGATGTTGTTGCCAGGCGCGCCGGCAATCACGTCCATCACACCATCCCCGTTCACATCACCCGTTGCAACCGCAACACCAAAGGCGCCCTTCACGCCGTTCTGACCGTCGCCGTCAATCTGCGAGGTGCGATTGATCGCATTGCCCTGATTTTGTGCGAGTCCAGTACCCAGCGTGGTGTGAAACACGTACACGCGACCGCCACCAAGAAACGCGACGGGCGCGCCAATCACGAGATCAAGCGAACCGTCACCATTGACGTCACCAATGGCGGTTGATTTGCCGAACAGTTGATTGTTGTCAAAGAACGCGCCACCAATCACATGTTGCCCGGCGGTGGTGTTGTTCTCGTCGATGACGGGGTTCGTTGGCACACCCGTTTCTCCGGCCGAATAGAACACATACACACGACCGCGATTGTTTCCGAACGTTGGTCCGCTCGCGACCACATCCTCGAAACCATCGCCGTTCAAATCGCCAACGGAGAGCGCCGTGCCAATTTGACTTGTTTCTTCCCCGATGATGTGTGTGTTGGCGTCAGCCACCGTAGTCGCACGCACGCCGCTCACGTCATCAATGGTCGATGGGATACCGGTGCCATCGGTCGACGCATGAAAGACGTACACCTGCCCCCTGGCGCCATTCGAGAAATTCGCACCGGTAACGAGATCAGAAAATCCGTCGCCATTCACATCACCCATTGAGACGGCGATGCCCAGGTTCGTGTGCGCACTATCGCCAACAATGGTGTTGTCCGCGCCGAACACTGTGGCTGCAGCAATTCCGACATTGGTGCTGTCGTTGCGCGCAATAAACACGTACGCGCGACCCACCTGACCTTCGGGAGTATTCCCGGTACCTGGGGCACCGGCCACAACGTCTGCCACACCGTCGCCGTTGATGTCGCCCGCCGAAACTGACGTTCCAAGTCCGAGCAACCGGCCGGTATCGCCCGAGAGTTGTGTCGACGTCCCCGTTGCGTTGCCTTGCACGACCAGTGCACTGCCTGGCGCAACTTCGATGGCGTAAAACACATAGAGATGTCCAGCGCCATTCAGGCTGGCCGGCGCACCAACAATCAGATCGGCGAAACCATCGCCGTTGACGTCGCCCATCGCGGTGGCCGCGCCAAACAACTGTGGTCCGTCAAACTCTCCGCCAATGACGTGCACATTTGCGTCATCAAGATTGTTTGCGTCAGCAGTACTCGGAATACCACTCCCGTTACCCGCCGAGTAGAACAGATACACTCGGCCACGACTGTTGTCGAATGTCGGCGCAGCCACCAGCACGTCGGCAAAACCATCGCCATTGACGTCCTGATTAACTCCCTTCCGCACGGATAACGTCGCGGTGCTTGCAACAACGCCGCTGGAATCTGTGGCGCGCACACTCACCGTATGTAATGAGTTGTCTTTCCAGCCATTTGCGCCAGCAGGCAATCGAAACTTCCAGCTGCCTGTGCCAGTTGCTGCCTGAAACGTCTGTCCGTCAAGGGAAACCTCAACCAGAGTTGCCGAACCCGAGTCGCCGGCGCTGGTAGTACCAACGAGAAATCCGGAATGCACCACACCATTGTTGCGCACGTTCGCGATGTTGACCGCGAGTGCGCGGCTTGCGTTCATGTTCACATGGAGCGCCGACGCGCGAGCTCTGAATTGATGGCCATTTGACTCAATGTCACCGGGCCTGGTAACACTACTCCACACAATGGGCGACACCAGACTTACTGCGGTCAGAATATGTACGGGAATATTACGCATACAACATTGCTCTCGCTTTCAAAGGGAGGATAAAACCAACGCCAGCGCAAGGGTGCGCTGGCGTTGTCGTGCATTAGAGGCGGATGGAGAGTCGCGTGTACAAATACCGTCCGTTGAATCCAAACGGCGAAATACCGTTGTACGGAAAGATGCCGAAGTTTGAAATACCACCATTAACCGTTGCCGGATCTCCGGGATTCAGGTTTCGATCCGGATACACGTCCAGCAAATTGTCTGCGCCTGCCGTCAGTGTGTAACGCGCGCGATAGGTATACGACCCGCTGATATCGGTTACCCACTTGGCGCCAAACGTCTGATCCAGTGTACCGGTGGCGTTTGTTGGAGTCGTTCCGGCAATGCTCACTTCACCGTAACGCTGCGTGCGCGCATTGGCCGTAAAACCCTTCACGTTGTAGTTGGCCGAAACAAAGAGATTGTCGCGTGGATTGCCGCGTTCAATGCGAGCGCGTTCAACACG
This sequence comes from Gemmatimonadaceae bacterium, assembly GCA_039930585.1. Lineage (GTDB taxonomy): Bacteria > Gemmatimonadota > Gemmatimonadetes > Gemmatimonadales > Gemmatimonadaceae > Gemmatimonas. Next base: position 13,883 of record JBDTTO010000001.1, on the reverse strand, counting down.
ACCAAACAATACTTCCTGGAAACTCTTCAACTCCGCCGGAGTCGAATCAACCTGCGTCACCTTCACTTCGTTGTGATTGTAGCCCGACGTCAATCGGAGCAGTCCCGAGCGCGCAATGCCAACCGTGTAGTTCGCCACGATGTCCACGCCATTCGACTGCGTGTTGATCGCGTTCGAGAAATAGCGGCCACCACTCACGCCGGACAGATTCGCCTGCGCGAATAGCGCCTGTACCGCGGCACCGGTGAAGTTGTCGGTGAGGACAATGCGGTCGCTGATGTCAATGCGATAATAGTCGGCCGTAAACGCGAGCCCCGACGCGGGTTCGATTGCCAGACCGGCGCTGTAGTTCACCGAACGTTCTGGCTTGAGATCGTGCGCTCCAAGCAAGCGCGCTGCATCATTGGCGACTGGAAACGTGCGGATATCAAACGGCACGCCGTTGATGAAGTTTGTCGCCGTCGACGAGAAGAACTGTTGTCCCAATGACGGCGCGCGAAATCCACTGCTCACCGCACCACGCAAGGCGAAACCATGCGTGACTTCAAAGCGAGTTGCCACTTTACCTGTGGACGTTGATCCGAAGTCGCTGTAGTGCTCCACGCGTCCCGCAAGACCCAACAACCAGCGGGACGTTACGTCAGTTTCGAGATCGAGATAACCGGCGACGTTCGTGCGCGAGTGCGAGCCGGAATCGCTGGGGCGGAAGCCGGGAAATACCTGTGCGCCTGGCACAGCGGGACGCACGGAAGGCGTGCCATCCGGATTTGCGATTTTCGCTTTTCCGTCGCGATACGAATCGGAATCACCGGGCGCGATGACGTAACCATCCGCGCGCACTTCACCGCCCACCGCAACCCGAATTGGCGAATGCCATGGCGTGGCAATGGCGTTATGCAGATCAAGCGTTGTCGTCGACTGCGTCGCTGTCAACTTTCCCGCATCAAACGAAGTTGGCGACGTTGGACCCAGTGACGCATTTGCGCTGTTGTCGATACCAAACGCAAATGCATTGCGACCGTATACCGTGCCCAGATCCCATTTCCAATTGTGCGCAGTGCCTCGCATACCCGCGGACAAGGCTTCGTCATCGATGTCCGACTTGATGAACGGCAGGAATCCATTTGGATAGATGGTGCGCACCGTGCGGTCATCGTTCGGGCGGCGCCACTGTCCCGCTGATGCGCCACGACGACGTCCGTACGCAGCATCGCCGTAGAATTCGACAGCTCCGGCGTTCAGTCCGCCGACGTTCAGCATGAACTGCGTGTCGTGATTGTACGACTCACCCTGCCAGAAACGCATCGGCGGAGCCTCGGCGTTGCGTGGGTCGCCCGCAAAGTATTGCGCGCGCGGATCCTGCAACGAACGGTTCGTCCCGGCGCGATCGCGCACTTCGCCACCAATCTGCAGATAACCCTGACGACCGAACGTCAATCCATAGTTGAGCGCCGACGTGACGGTCTCACCGTCGCGTACTTTCTGCTCAGCCATCTGACCAGGGAGTGCAACGCCATTGGTCGCGTCGCGATTGTATGTCGTGAAATTACCGCCGGTTTGCACGCTGAACTCACCCGGAGCACCGTGCTTTAATACGATGTTCATCACGCCAGCGATTGCGTCTGATCCATACTGCGCCGCGGCGCCATCACGCAGTATTTCAATGTGATCAATCATGCTGGCGGGAATCGCATTGATATCCACCGCCTGCGAACCACGACCGACAAATCCGTTCAGATTCACGAGCGCGCTGGGATGACGACGTTTGCCGTTCACCAACACCAACGCCTGATCCGGTGCAAGTCCGCGCAACGTTGCCGGTCGAATGTGATCGGTGCCGTCAGCAATTGTCGCACGTGGAAAGTTGAACGATGGCGCCACCGACTGAATCAACTGCGCGGTTTCCACGCGTCCCGATTGACGCATTTCATCGGCCGAGATTACATCGATGGGAACAGGTGCCGAAATGACAGCGCGCTGTTCGCTGCGTGAGCCGAGAATCGCATACGTTTCCAGACTGCTCGTCGTTTTTCCGGTAACGAGATCTTTCGTGACTGTTTGTCCCGCCGTAATCGTGACAGAGTCTGTGCCCGGCGTGTATCCAACCACGCGTGCACTCACTACATAACGGCCAGTGGGCAGCGTGAACGTGTACGCGCCGTCCGCGTTGGTGATTGCTGTGCGTGGTGAGCCGCCGATTGATACCGTTGCACCCACCTGTGGCTGGCCCGCAGTGCCTGTGACCCGTCCCTTCAACACGCCGACGTCCTGAGCGTGTGCTGCCAACGAACTCGCATTCATTACTGCTGCACCTAGAAGTGCGGAAATCCATTTGCGATGAAATACCATGTCGTATACGTCCTCGTATGCGGGTGATCTGCCTGAAGGACCACTCGCGCGAAATACATCGCGCGCTTCGGCCCGTACCGTGACAAACGCAATCCGCGCCCGAAAACCGACATGCGCTTCTCAGATTTCTCTCACCTGAGGCAATTTTTGGTGATGCAGATCAGTATTGAATCCGAATTTTTTGCGAAGCCGGGAATATTCGGCGACGTGCAACTGCATCAATTGGCGGCCATGGAGATGGATACACGAGATTTCCCAGCTCTCCGGTGAGATGTCGCGCCGTGTGAATGTCGAAATACGCGCCAAACACTCCCATCAAAAACGTCAGCGAATCCATTGAAATTGGTGACTGTCCAGGTCGCGCACGAATACTTGCGGCCGTGATTGTGCCGTCCAGTACGCCGTGTTTTCCGGAATTGTTTGGCAGGGGAATGTCGACAAGGATTTCTGCTGTGGGGTCTGCGTCCGGAGAGACGTGCAGATGTGCGCTGGTGGGCGCGCCCGTGAGATACGACCAATAGATTTTGTATTTGAGCCCACCGTCCTCGCGCCGAAAATACACAATCGCTTCGCCTAGTTCTTCTACAGGTTCTGGCAGTACTGACAGTGGAATCATGTACGAGAAGTAGTGCAGAATTGGCGGGGTTGTCGACAACGTGGAGAAGCGTCGTTCGCATCGGTACATGACGCCGTCCCTTACTAGTGTTGCGGAAACCAGTGCGGAATGATTGCCGACGGCCGTGAACAGTGATGAGACGTCGCCTGTTGGCGAAACGATGATGCTTCCCGGATTGTCCGATGTGTATTTCACCTCCGTCGGATCTGGCATTACGTGCTGTCGTGCGTCACGGGCAATCACGCGCAGTCCCAGATTGGAACCAACCGGCATGACCGAATCGCCGCGCTCAAATTCAATGGAAACAAGCTTGCGCTTTACCCGAACCGTGATGGTGGCGCGTGCGGTGCCGCTTGATGCAGAAATGGTTGCAGTGCCGTCATTGACTGCTGTCACGGTGGCACTGCTTCCGCTCGCTGTGATTGTTGCAACGTTGGATTCGACCGAAGACCACACGAGATGCGGTGACGAAATAGTTTCGCCACCCGCATCCTGCGCAGTCGCGATAATCGTGCGCGTGTCACCCGCCGATGTCAGATCTTCTGTAGAAGGTACCGACAGCGTGATTGACTCGATCAGATGGTCGGCTGGCGCACCAGGCGTGAAATCAGAACCGCAGCCGCCAATTGACAGCGCAGCCACCAACAGCGCCAATGGGTACTTCATCGCAGCGCTACTCACAAATACCGCAACAACACCAGATCCTTTCGACGCGCTTTCACATCCGCATACCATCGGCACGGGAAGTACAACACAAATACTCCCAACGCCCACACGACGTAGACGTGCACAAGTGTTCCACCAAAAACTTGCGGCGGTGCACCAAGAAACGTTGCGGCTCGCGAGCGGAAATATTGATCAATGGGCAAACCCGCTGCTGCGGTAACAATCATTCCCGATACGCGTGCCCACGTCCACTGCAACAGATAGTAGAACATCGGCACCCGCCCATACGTGATCAGCGCGCGCGAAATGGTTGATTTGAAGTTTCGCCCTTCCAGCCAGGACAGCAGCAGGAAACTGGGCGCCAACGTAGCGAGAAGATATTGCAGCGATGGCGGATACTTCTGAACGTTCATGAAACTCGCGAACGATTTGAAGAACGTATCCTGCACGAGCCACGGCTGATTGTCGCCGTACACATTGCCGATTCTGAGAGCAAAAAACACTGCAATCATTGCGAATGCGAGAATGCGCAGCGTACGTCTGCGCCGCTCGGCGTCCCATGACCAGAGATCGGCGAACGCGTATCCGACAGCAATAACTCCGATCCACGGCAACACCGGATAGGCCGCTTTAACAATCGCCGAATGCGAATCCCCAATTGGAAAGTGACCACCCTGATGCACGAGCATCCAGATCTTTCCCCAGACGGTTGGCGCAGGCGCTGCCCGCCCCGTCCACACAGGCACGGTGAAACGATCGAGAAAATTGTGGCCGAATACAATGGCCAGACCAATCAGGAATACGATGCGCTTGGGCAGATGAATGAGCGCCGCAAGGGCGATCATCGACACGCCAATGGCCCAGATGACCTGAAGGTTTCCAACAAAGTTTGATGCAAAATTCGTCTGTACAATCAGTCGAATCACAACAACTTCCATAAAGATCAGCACTAAGCCGCGCGACCACAGAAATTTCGAGAGCGCCGGGATAGTTGCGCCGCGTTGTCGCTGAATGCCGGCACTCACTCCCGCCAGCAACACAAATCCGGGCGCGCAGAAGTGTGTGATCCAACGCGTGAAATAGAGGATGGGCGTTGTGGTCGCGAGCGCCATCGGATCAGTTCCCATGCCATCGCGATGGACAAAATCGCGCGTGTGATCAATCAGCATGATCACCATGATGAGCCCTCGAAACAGGTCAATTGTCTCGAGGCGCTGCACTGACTGCGCCGCCCCTGTTACGGCTTTGCGAACGTGGTCCGTATACGTCTGTGTCAACGGAACCGAAACGAACGTCGTGGACTTGGAGGTGTGGGATGTCATGATTTTCAGCAAAGGACTCGGCGACGACCGAAGGCCGTCCATTGCTCAATGCGACATCCAGTTCGCATATCCGACATTTCAATGCATAAAAAAGTGCGCCGAATCACATGGGAAGATTCGGCGCACTCACAGTGTCAACAACTATTCGTGCCTTTCATCAGCGGCCGGACCAACCTCCGCCCAGCGCTTTGTACAATGCCACGTATGCCATTGCCGCAGCAGTTTCGGCGCGCGCCAATCGATCCTGCGCGTCAAACAACGTGCGTTGTGCGTCCAGCACTTCAAGGAAACCGCTTTCACCGCCATCGAAACGAAGCCGCGCCAAATTCGCGCTGCGTTCGCTGCTGCTGGCCGCATCGCGCAATAACGCAACGCTCGTTTTGGCGCGTTCGTACGAAACAATCGATGTCTGCACTTCGGCGCGCGCCACCAGGGTTGTTTGATCGCGTCGCGCTCGTGTTTGATCCGCGTTCGCGCGAGCGGCCTCTGAACGCGTGTGTACGCGACCGAGATTGAACGCTTGCCACGAGAGCATTGGACCAATCGCAAATCGCGACGACTCCTTCATGCCAAACGTGTTGTTGTTGGGCGCGTTGTAGCCAACACTGCCAACCAGATTCAAATGTGGCAGATAATCAGCGCGCGCTGCGTCCACCATTGAACGATCGGAGGATAACCGATCTTCCGCACTGCGCACATCCGGGCGACGCTGAACCAGTGCGACGACGGATTCAAATGATGGCGCATCGGGCAACGCCACCCGATGCGTGTCTTCGACATCAAGATCGTCCGAAGTATCTGTAGATAGCGAGCCAACGCGCGGCGCGCTTCCCACCAACACTTCAAGACGATAGGTCGCCGCGGCGATTTGTGATTCCGTTGCAGCCACGCCGGCCAATGTGGTGCTGACCTGCGCGCTTGCGCGTTCACGATCAAACGCAGTTCCTCGACCAGCCGCAAGCCGATCGACAGTCAATTGCAGCGTGCGCTTCTGATTTGCCACGTTGCGATTTGCCACCGCCATCTGCCGTTCAGCGCCACGTAATTCGAAATACGTGCGCGCCAGTTCGGACACGAGCGACAGTTGAACGTCGCGCAGGTCTTCGTCTGCGGCCGACGCTGCAGCGCCCTGCGCTTTGTACGTGTTACGACTGCGACCGAAAATGTCCAACTCCCAACTCGCGTCGAAACCAGCGTCGTACACATCCTGCTCGCGATTGGCAAACGCGACACCCGGAAGTTGCGCCGCGCTCAGTCGACGGCGAATCAAACCACTGTTCACCGTTACCGTCGGTGCGAAATCAAACGCAGTCAGTCGACGAGCGAGTCGTGCGCTGCGCACGGTCGCTTGTGCCGCGCGAACATCATTGTTCGCCCTGAGCGCCTCGGCGGTGAGACGCTCCAATGTTGTGTCGCCCAGTTCGTGCCAGGCCGACGCAATACGACTGTCCACGTTTTGCGCGTTCACCTGCGCATCAAGTTCGTTCGAGTTTGCGACGACGAGTGCGAATGCGACACCAGGCAACAATAAAGCGCGATAGAAGAAACCTCTAATCGAACTTTGTATCGTGTGGCGAAGCGACGTCCACGAACGATCTTCCGGAATACTCCATAAGACCTCAAGCATGTGCAGGTTCCTCGAATTCTTCTGAACGCACGAGCGTTCCTGTTTCGTTATGTGAATCGTTGTGTTTGTTGCGATCGACAAATTTGCGGATGATGACAAAGAACACTGGCGTCAAAACCAAACCGAAAATCGTCACACCCAGCATTCCCGAGAACACCGCCACGCCCATCGCGCGACGCATTTCGGCACCGGCGCCTTTTGACAACACCAACGGCACCACACCCATGATGAAGGCAAGCGACGTCATGAGAATTGGACGCAAACGCAAACGGCAGGCTTCGAGCGCTGCACTGACACGATCACGCCCTTGATGCTCGAGCTCTCGCGCAAATTCGACAATCAGAATCGCGTTTTTACATGCGAGTCCCACAAGCACGATAAGTCCGATTTGCGTGAACACGTTGTTGTCGCCTTTGCTGAGCCACACTCCACCAATGGCGGACAACAATCCCATTGGCACAATCAGAATGACGGCCAGTGGCAGCGACCAACTTTCGTATTGCGCTGCCAGCACTAGAAACGCGAGTAACACGCAAAGCGGAAATACAAGGAGCGCTGTGTTGCCGCTCAGGATCTGTTGATACGTGAGCTCCGTCCACTCGAACTTCATGCCGTTGGGCAGCGTTTCTTTCGCGATCTGCTCCATGAGTTCAACCGCTTGGCCCGAACTCACTCCCGGCGCCGGACCACCATTTACTTCTGCGGCCGGATACGCGTTGTAGCGCACCACACGATCGGGACCGTTCGTGGCTTTTACTGTCAACACCGAACTCAGTGGCACCATCTCGCCGCGTGAGTTGGGCACTTCAAACTGTCCAATGCCATCCGCACTCGCGCGAAATGGTGCATCCGCCTGCGCGACTACGCGAAACGTGCGACCGAACTTCGTGAAGTCGTTCACGTATGCGGAGCCGAGGTAGATGCCCAGTGTGCCGAAGACATCTGTGAGTGCCAGTGATTGGCGTTTCACTTTCTCGCGATCAACGTCGACCGTGAGCTGTGGCACGTTGGTCTGATATCCCGTGAACACTCCGGCGAGTTGTGGCGTTTGATAAACTTTCGCCAGCATGTCGGAGAGCGCCTTGTTCATCTCACCTTCACCCAGCGCCGCGCGATCTTCGATTTCCATCTTGAATCCACCGATCGTGCCAAGTCCCTGCACGGGTGGTGGCGGAAACACGGCGATGTACGCGTCCTGAATCGATCCGAATTCCTGATTCAACGCGGCCGCAATTGCGGGGCCGTAACCTTCTTTGCCTTCGCGGTCTTTGAAATCTTTCAGGCCGAAGAAAACAATTCCGGAATTCGGACTGTTTACAAACCCGTTGATGGAAAGGCCTGGAAATTCGATGGCGTTTGCAACACCGCCGTGCTTGAGACCAATTTCCGACATGCGTTTGATCACGCTTTCGGTGCGATCAAGCGTTGATGCGTCGGGCAACTGTGCAAAGGCGATGAGATAACCTTTGTCCTGCGTGGGCACGAAACCCATTGGGACCTTCGAAAACCCAACCACCGTCAACAGCAACAGCGCTCCGTACGCAACCAACGCAATCCCGCTCTTCCGAATAACAGTCGTTACTCCTCGGCCATAACGTTCCGATGCGTTTGCAAAGAATCGGTTGAACGGACGGAAGATCCAGCCAAACAACGAATCAATGATGCGCGTTGGTGCATCCGGCTTCGCACCGTGCGGCTTGAGCAGCAATGCACTCAACGCTGGCGCGACGGTGAGAGAGTTGAACGCTGAGATGATGGTTGAGAATGCGATCGTCATTGCAAACTGGCGGTAGAACTGTCCGCTGAGTCCGCTGATAAACGCGATCGGTACAAACACGGCGCACAACACCAGCGAGATGGCAATGATTGGCCCGCTCACTTCGTGCATTGCCTGATAACTGGCTTCACGAGGTGTCATCCCTAGCGCAATGTTGCGTTCGACATTCTCGACAACAACGATTGCGTCGTCCACCACAATGCCGACTGCCAGGACTAATCCAAACAACGACAGCGTGTTGATGCTGAATCCAAACGCCAGCATAAAGGCCAGTGTTCCGACAATCGATACTGGAACTGCGAGCAACGGAATGATCGAAGCGCGCCACGTCTGCAGGAATAACACTACGACGAGCACAACCAACAGCGTCGCTTCCATCAGCGTCTTGATGACTTCGCGAATGGAATCGCGCACGAACGTTGTGGGATCGTACACAACCGAATAATCAACGCCCGCTGGGAATGTCTTCTTCAGTTCGGCCAGTGTCGCGCGAACATCCGTCGAAAGCTGCAGCGCGTTTGAACCTGGCGCCTGAAAGATCGGTAGCGCGACCGCAGGTTTGTTGTCCAGCAACGAGCGCAGAGAATATTCGCCAGCGGCGAGTTCGATACGTGCCACGTCGCGAAGGTGCGTCAGTTCACCAGACGCACCCGTCTTCACGATGATGTCACCAAACTCTTCTTCGTTCACCAGGCGACCGCGCGCATTCACACTCAACTGATACGCGATATCGCTTTTCATCGGCGGCGCACCAACCACGCCCGCCGCCACTTCGATGTTCTGCTCGCGAATAGCCTGCACAACATCATTCGCGGACAGTTTACGTGCAGCAATCTTTTGCGGATCAAGCCAGATACGCATTGCGTAGTCGCCCGAACCGAAGATCTGCACCTGTCCCACACCCTTTACGCGCGCCAGAGCGTCCTTCACCTGCAGGGTCGCGTAGTTGCGGAGATACGTCATGTCGTACCGGTTGTCCGGAGACACGAGATGAACCACCATGGTCAGGTCAGGCGAACTCTTGACGGTTGTTACGCCGTACTGCCGTACCACTTCCGGCAAACGCGCCAGCGCCTGACTCACGCGATTCTGCACCTGCACCTGCGCCACATCGGGATCCGTGCCGATGTGAAACGTGACCGTAAGCGTCACCACACCATCGGCCGTCGCTTGCGACGACATATACAGCATGTTTTCCACGCCATTGATCTGCTCTTCCAACGGCGTACTTACCGCTTCGGCCAACGCACGCGGATTTGCGCCAGGGTACATGGCGCGCACGACGATGCTGGGCGGAACTACTTCCGGATATTCACTGATGGGCAACGCATACATCGCGATAAGGCCCGACAGGAACACAATGATCGATAACACGCCGGCCAGAATCGGCCGGTCGATGAAGAATTTTGAGAAGCGCACGGGACTCCGTTATTTGGCAGCCGCTGTATCTGCTTTCGCAGTGGCGGCCACAGTGGAGTCTTTGATCATCGGTTGTTCAGTGGCTTGCACGGTCACGCCGGGGCGCACGCGCTGCAATCCATTCACAACAATCTTTTCGCCAGCGTTCACGCCCGACGTCACCGTGCGCAGTCCGTCCGTAATGCGGCCCAACTGCACCGCGCGATATTCAATCGCGCTTTTGTCGTTCAGCACGAACACAAACTTCCGGTCCTGGTCAGTGCCCACCGCATCGTCGCGAATGAGCACGACCTTGTGCTGCGCACCACTCAACAGCCGCACGCGCGCAAACATCCCCGGTGCAAAGCTGCGGGACGCATTCGAAAACACGGCCCGTGCGCGAATGGTCCCGGTGGTCGCATCCAACTGATTGTCGACAAAATCAACGCGTCCCGTGTGCGCAAATCCGTTGTCATCAGCGAGCGCCATCTGCACGGAAAACTTTCCGTTGCGCAAATTCTGACGGCTATCGCTGCGACCCTGCACGCCGTATTTCAGAAACGCGCGTTCGTCCGCATCGAAGTACACGAAGATTGAATCCAGCGAGACGATGGTCGTCAGCAACGTCGCCGACGGCGCACCGGCCTGCACAAGATTTCCTTCGGTCACATTCGCGCGACTGATACGTCCGGAAATTGGCGCGCGCACTTCAGTCCACTCGAGATTGAGCGCAGCGGTTTCGACTGCGGCTTCGGCGCCGGCGATTGCGGCTGCAACTTCACGCTCGTTGTTTGCGCGCACATCAAACTCTTCACGCGAAATGGCTTGCTTCTCCACGAGTTCACGCGAGCGTTCCACTTCGCTATGCGCGAGCTGAGCGCGTGACTTGACCCGCTGCAACTCAGCGCGCGCACGATTCAACTCGGCCTGATATGGGCGCGCATCAATCGTGAACAACACGTCGCCGCGGTGCACTTCGGTGCCTTCGCGAAACGCGACACGCTGCAAAAGTCCGGCAACCCGGGGTTTTACCTCGACGACGTCGACGGCTTCCAGGCGGCCGGTAAATTCTTCGAAATCGTCGGTGCTGCGTTCAATCGCCTGAGCGACGGAAACCTGCGGTGGGGCGGGTGGTGGGGGCGCGGCGTTCGCGGCGCACCCTGAGATGATCGCGGCCACCAGGAGGGCGACCGTCGGGATTCTGAAGAAACTCATCTTTCGCGACCTGTTTGGTGTTTGCCGACGTCGGGTCGAGTTGAAAGCTCGATGTAAGCGACGGCTTGCTGTTTCCAGCGGACAGTGCGAAACTATTAGTTAAGCTGGTTCCTTCAAGTAGACAGTATTTTCTGCTGTAGACAGTTTAAACGTATGTAGTATGTTTTTTCATACTACGTTACCAACGAGGTTGTTGTGCGACTCAGCAAGAAGAAAGAGGCGGAGTGGAAGTGCGATCCGAAGTACACGTGCGCCGTCGAAGTCACCTTGTCAGTGATCGGCGGCAAATGGAAACTGCTCGTGCTTCGGCATTTGAATAACGGCGTTTCGCGATTCGGTCAGCTGCGTCGGGTCATTCCGCAAATCACGCAAACCATGCTGACGCAACAACTTCGCGAACTCGAAGAGGATGGCATCATCAGCCGAACCATCTTTCCGGAGATCCCGCCGCGTGTCGAATATCAGGTCACGGAGTTCGGCAAAACTCTGGAAACTGTCCTGATGGCCATGGACGCCTGGGGCGGGGCCTACTTTGAGAAGGTGAGAGACTGCAAACGCGCGACGCGCGGATTGGAAGATGCCGAAGGCGAATACGCGTTCGAAGACGCGCCGCCAGCTTCGGATGAAGCAAGTTCGGTGGTCGCGAGCGTCACGTAACGCAACTCGTTACTTCGCACTCGTTACTTCGCGCTCGTTACTTCGCGCTCGCTATTTCGCGTTGGCAAATTTCGCGCGCAATTCGGTGAGCCAATTCAGCACCACAATTGTCTGTGGCGCTGCATCGCGCGTCGCACCAATCATCACGAATTGGCGACCATCATTGGTGACGTCGTAGTTGCGATGCGGCATTGGCATGTCGCCATCAAACGCGTCGGTGAACAGTACGCGAATGCCGGATATGGATATTCCGCCCTTGTCCGAAATATCGGCTTCATACATTCGGCGGTCGCCGCGAAAATACAGATGGCGACCGTCCTTCGACCACACGGGTTCTGTACCTCCCTCATGCGATAGTTGTATCGCCGCGCCGGGGCCGGGATATGGTCGGACATAGATCTCGTAATGTGCCGATTCGTTGGCGGCGTACGCCAACCATTTTCCGTTGGGCGACAACGACGGCATGAATGCGTCGTACTGCTCGGACACCAGCGGTTTCGGAACGAGGTCACCCGCAATGTCGGCATGCCAGATACTCCACCGACCGTCAATCATTCGCTGAAACAGAAGTTGTTGCCCATCGGAGGCCACGCTAACTCCGAAAATTCCACTGCTCGAAAGCAAACGCGATGGCGCGGTTGAACCATCCGCCGACGCGTGCCATGCCGCGTCCTTGCCATCTTGCGTTGAGAAATACACCAAGTCTTTTCCATCAGGCGTCCACGTTGCACCAACAGCGCTGCCCGATGACGTGATGTGCATCGGCGTGCCGGTTGCAAGATCGTACACCCAGATGTCGTTGCCACGTTTGGTCGTGACCTGTATGGCGACACGTTTGCCATCCGGTGACAGTCGCGGACTCATGAAGCTTCCGGTCACGTCGCCCAACAACGGTTTTGCTACACCCGCGGAGTCCACCAGCAACGGAATGTTCGAATCGCGGGCGCGCGTGTACAGCAACGTGCCGTTGGACGCGACGGCAGCAACGTCAATGCCGGCGTCCGCTTGATCAAGCACGCGTAACTGTTGGCCGTGCACAGTGCGCGTGATCGGATCAAACCGTACGGCCATCAGCCCACCACCGTCCGGCGCAACGTGCAGTAACCAACCATCAACAAAACCAACGGCGCCCAATGACTGAATACCAAGTCGTGTAAATGGCTGCGCGTCTTTCGCGGTTGTATCGAGTGTCATTACTGCGAGGTCACCAGGTTCCGGCCCGGGTCCCGTGCGATCATGCGAAGCGAGAAACACCATAGTGCGCATATCGGGCAACACAAACGGACGCCCATGACTGGATTCACGCCGGAGCGTATCCAATCGCGTGAGTTGATGCAGTCCATCACTAACTCCAGTTGTCCAACTCAATCCCTGCTGACCGTAACTCGAAACGACCACGCGTCCGTTACCAACCCACGCCGCGTCGCTATACCGAAACACGCCGCCCATCACGGTTGGCGTACCTCCAGCTAATGACACTTTCTGCAGCTTGTCATCGGCCGAGATGAAACCAATCCATTGTCCGTCCGGTGAGATGAAGGTATTGAGCGCACCTTCGGTGCCGGGCAACGCTCGCGCCACCAACTCGTTGACGTTGCGCACAAACAATCGCCGACCCGTTTCGGCCGAACCAGCATACACCAGCGACGCGCCGTCGGGCGTGATTGATGGCGCGCGCCCAATTGCGGCATCAGCCAGTGGTGCAACAATGAATCGCGAAGCAACATTCGCCGCTTGCGGCGCAGCTACTGCACGTTGGTTGCGCACAAAAAACGTACCGGCGGCCGCCAACAACAGCACAGCCGCAGCAATCGCCGTGTACGCACGTTTCGGTGGCTGAATATCGCCGACCATCGTGTTCGTGCCTGATGGCGTTGCATCTGCGTGCTGCGCTCCATTGGCCGCGGCCGTCAATGCGGCGTCAAACTCACGCATCGATTGAAAACGGTCGGCAGGACGTTTGGCAAGCGCGCGATCAACCACATTCGACACGGCCAGTGGAATCGTATCTCGCAACAGATGCACGGCTGTCGGTTTTTCGGTGCGCACCTTCGCCAAAATCCCCTGCGTAGTGCGCGCCACATGTGGCGGGTCACCAACCAGCATCTCATACAACATCGCGCCAAGCGAATAGACGTCCGTGCGCGCATCAATCGCCTGGTCACCGGTCGCTTGTTCGGGCGACATGTATTGCGCCGTACCAATCAACGTGCCCGCGCGTGTTTGCCGTTGCACGTCACTGTCAGACAGCGCGAG